>DOWQ01000149.1 GCA_003519485.1 Streptomyces sp.
CGCGGCGGACCGTCCTGCCCACGGCTCGTCGGCGGCGGCGCGGGAGCCCGGCCCCGGCGTACGGGAGACCGCCCCGGACGCCGCGGTTGCGGACGACGGTGGAACGACTGCCGGGCCGGGCGACGAGAAGGCGAACGACGGTTCGAGCGGCTCGACGACCGGCCGGGCACGGCTGGGCGAGGCGCTGTGGCCGCCGCGCGTCACCAGGGCCCAGCTCATCGTGGCCGTGCTGCTCTGCGTGCTCGGCCTCGGTCTGGCCATCCAGGTGAACTCCACCAGCGGGAACAGCGCCCTGCGCGGCGCGCGCCACGAGGACCTCATCCGCATCCTCGACGAGGTCGACGACCGTACGGAGCGCCTGGAGGACGAGAAGCAGCGCCTGGAGGCTCAGCGCACCGAGCTGGAGAACAGCTCCGACCAGGCGGAGGAGGCCCGCCGGCAGACCGAGCAGAAGGCCGAGCAGCTCGGCGTGCTGGCAGGCACGGTCGCCGCCGAGGGCCCGGGCATCACGATCACCGTGAGCGCCCCGCAGGGCTCCGTCGAGGCGGACATGCTGCTGGACGCGATCCAGGAGCTGCGGGCCGCGGGCGCCGAGGCGATTCAGATCAACGAGGAACGCATCGTGGCGGACACGTATTTCACGCAGGGGGACGACAGCGTGCGGATCGACGGGCAGCGCGTGCAGCAGCCCTTCCGGATCAAGGCGATTGGCAACCCGCAGGATTTGGAGCCCGCCCTCAACATCCCGGGCGGTGTGGTGCAGACCCTGGAGAAGGAGCAGGCCACGGTCGCCATCACCCGTGCGGAGAAGATCATCGTGGACGCCTTGCGGCCGGCGGAGCGGCCTGACTACGCTCGGTCGTCGCCGCAGTGAGGCGACGGCGGGCGCGGAGGCCCGGGCCCGGGCGCATGGAGATCGCGCCACGCGGGCAAGAGGTTGCGGGGGGCCGGAGCACCGTAAGGGCGGTGCGTGGTGGAAACTGTCTGGTGAACACGGACGTTGTCCATATGTCCGGGTCGGCACGCGAGTGCGTCGAGGGTTCGTCCTGCCCCACGGGCGGGTCTGTTTCAGTCAAGGGGAATCGCCCGTGAATTTTTTTCGGAAGTTGTTCGGTAAGAGTTCTCGTGGAGATGACGGCAGCGCCCGTCATCGCGCGGGAGGACGCCCGGCCGACAGCGGCGCCGCTCAGGAGGAGCGGCCGCTGTTCCGGGACGAGGCCGGCGCGTCCGCCGCCGGGCCCATGGTTTCCGGAGAGCCATCGCTCCCGGGTTCGGGTGGAGGACATGCCTCCGCGCCGCAGCCCCCCGCGGGCGGGCCGCAGCAGGCACAGCCGACGCAGGGCATGCCGGTCTGCACGAGGTGCGGCCACCGGAACGCCGAGGCCAGCCGCTTCTGTTCCAACTGCGGAGCGCCGCTGCGCCAGGCGCCTTCCGAGCGTCCGTCGGAGACGACCTCGACGATCTCCATCTCCGGCCTGGAGGCGTACGAGGCGGAGGCGACGGGCCAGACCGTGCCCTCGCTGTCGCCGGAGGCTCAGGCGGCCGTCGACGCCCTGCCGCTGGGCTCGGCGCTGCTGGTCGTTCGCCGCGGTCCGAATTCGGGCAGCCGCTTCCTGCTGGACGGCGAGCTGACCACGGCCGGGCGCCACCCGCAGAGCGACATTTTCCTGGACGACGTGACGGTGTCTCGCCGCCATGTCGAGTTCCGCCGCGGCCCGGACGGCAGCTTCACCGTCGCCGATGTCGGCAGCCTGAACGGTACTTACGTGAACCGTGAACGGATCGACGCCGTGGTCCTCACCAGCGGCGACGAGGTGCAGATCGGCAAGTACCGGCTGGTCTTCTACGCGAGCCAGCGGGGCATCTGACCGGGCACAGGAAGGTTCATGCGTCAGACACCGCAGGGTGGCGCCGGCACCGGCTCCGGCGTCACCGCGGACGACCGGCCGGTCAGCATCGGCAGGGTGCTGGACCTGCTGCGCGAGGAATTCCCCGAGGTCACCGTCTCCAAGATCCGCTTCCTGGAGGCGGAGGGCCTGGTGGAACCGCGGCGGACTCCGTCCGGATACCGGAAATTCACGCCGGCGGACGTCGAGCGGCTGGGACGGATCCTGCGCATGCAGCGGGATCACTATCTGCCTCTCAAGGTCATCCGGGAGCATCTCGACGCGTTCGAACGGGGCGACGGGGTGGAGATTCCCGCCCCCGGCCGTCCGCGCGAGCTGCTCGAGGGTGTGTTCGAGTCCACCGGGGAGACTCCCGCCGGGGCCAGGATGGGCCGTGAGGAGCTGCTGGCCGCCGCGGGGGCCGAGGAGGCCGAGCTGGCGGAGTGGGAGTCGTACGGGCTGATCGCGCCGGCGGACGGCGGCGGCTACGAGGCCGGGGCCGTCACCGTCGCCAAGCTGATCGGCGAGCTGGGCCGGTTCGGTCTGGAGGCGCGCCACCTGCGGGTCATGAAGGGTGCGGCCGAACGCGAGGCGGGCCTGGTGGAACAGGTCGTAGCGCCGCTGAGGCGGCATCGCAACCCCCAGACGCGCGCCCATGCCGAGGCGACAGCCCGGGAGCTCGCGACACTCTCCGTACGGCTCCACGCGGCCCTTCTGCAGTCGTCTCTCGACGCCCGGCCGCACTGACCCGGAGCCGTCCGTCGGCTCCCCGACTACCCAAACCTGCCAGGCACGTCCTAGGGTTGCTGTGTGAACGAGCTCGACGTCGTGGGTGTCCGGGTGGAAATGCCCTCCAACCAGCCGATCGTGCTCCTGCGTGAAGTGGGAGGCGACCGGTACCTACCCATCTGGATCGGACCGGGTGAGGCGACGGCCATCGCCTTCGCCCAGCAGGGCATGGCGCCGGCCAGGCCGCTGACGCACGACCTGTTCAAGGACGTGCTCGAGGCGGTCGGCCAGGAGCTGACGCAGGTGCGGATCACGGATCTGCGGGAGGGTGTCTTCTACGCCGAGCTCGTGTTCGCCAGCGGCGTCGAAGTCAGTGCCCGGCCGTCCGACGCCATAGCCCTGGCGCTGCGCACCGGCACGCCGATCTTCGGAAGCGACGGGGTGCTGGACGACGCGGGCATCGCGATTCCGGACGAGCAGGAGGACGAGGTCGAGAAGTTCCGCGAGTTCCTCGACTCCATCTCTCCCGAGGACTTCCGCGGCGCTCAGCCCTGACCTGCCGGCCCGTTCAGGTCGCGGAGGGCGACGCGCCCGCGATCGGGTGACCCCGGCCCGGCGCGGCACGTTGACCGACGGGGCCCCTCCGCTTACCGTCGGCTCCGACATCCGGCCTGACGCGACTTCCGTCGCGCCGCGACAACCGTCGTCTCAGGCCTCGGCGGGAGGGAGTTCGGTGGATCAGGTCCCGCCGTCGGGTACGCCGGAGCAGGGCGAGCTCTTCCCCGATCCGTTGATGGACGCCGGTTTCGACGGGCTGCCCGACCAGCTCGTCGGGTTCCGCGGGCCCACCGCGACGCAGGTCGTGGGCATCACCTATCGCCAGCTGGACTACTGGGCGCGCACCGGGCTGGTCATGCCCTCGATACGCGGCGCCGCGGGCTCGGGCTCGCAGCGGCTCTACTCGTTCAAGGACATGCTGGTCCTCAAGATCGTCAAGCGGCTGCTCGACGCCGGCGTGTCCCTGCAGAACATCCGGGTGGCGGTGGAGCACCTGCGCCGCCGCGGGATCCGCGACCTCGCGGGCATCACGCTGTTCTCCGACGGCACCACGGTCTACGAGTGCTCCTCGCCCGAGGAGGTCGTCGACCTCCTCAAGGGCGGCCAGGGGGTCTTCGGCATCGCGGTCTCCGGGGCGATGCGCGAGATCAGCGGGTCGATCAAGGATTTCCCGGTCGAGCGCGCCGACGGCGGCACCATCGACGAGTCCCCCGAGGACGAGCTCTCCCGTCGCCGCGCCCGCCGCGCCATCTCCTGACCTCTGCCGGCTCAGCCGACCGCGCGGAACGGGTCGTGCTCGGCGAGGAGCTTGTCCATCCGTGCCTGGTCGACACGGGTGACGACCGTCGAGCTCTCCTGGCGGTCGCGGATGGTCTTCGCCAGCGTGAACGCCGAGGTCGTGACGTAGAGGATGCCGAGGGCGAGGAACGCGCGGACCCACGGGTCGGCGGGCAGGTAGATCACCGCGAGGCCGACCGCGGCCAGCGAGATCCCGAAGGACAGCACCGCCTGGATGTGGAAGGCGGCGGTGGTGGGGGACGGGGGCGGCGGGGTCGTGGTCATGGCGGAAGTGTGGCCGGGGCGTGGTGCTCGTCGCGTCCGTGGAAGTACGGGTTCCCACAGCGCCCCGTCATCCGGTCTCGGACCGGCGTCGACCGGCGGAACGGCTAGACTGCCGAGGCAGTCGCCGATCCAGCGCGGGAGAGACCCGGTCACCGAGCCGGGCGCCGAAGGAGCAAATCCTCCCCGGAATCTCTCAGGCACCCAGGACCGCGCCGGTGAGACGCCTCTGGAAAGTGACGACCGCATCTCGCTGCGGCCGCCCGCCGACGGGGAAAGCCACCGCGCACTCGCGCGGCGGTGAATCTCTCAGGCGCCCGGATCGCCGGGTGGTGACAGAGGGGGAGGGCAGTGCCCGTTCTGCCCACGCCACCCCGGAGGTCCTCCGTTGAGCACCGATCGCAGCACGCCCGACCTCGATACGCCGGATCGGGACACGCCGGATCGGGACACGCCGGATCGGGACACGCCGGACCGGGTGTCGCTGGCCGAGCTGGAGCGTGGCGTCCCGTTCGCCGACCGCCACATCGGCCCCCGCCCCGCGGAGCTCGACACGATGCTGGCCGCCGTCGGCGTCTCCTCGCTCGACGAGCTGGCCGCGCGCGCGGTGCCCGACTCCATCCGCGACGTCGCCGACGGGGCGGGCTCCGCCGCCCCGTCCACGCTTCCCCCGGCGGCCTCGGAGACCGAGGTGCTCGCCGAGCTGCGCGCGCTGGCCGCCCGCAACACCGTCACCGTCCCGATGATCGGTCTCGGCTACTCGGGCACGATCACGCCCACGGTGATCCGGCGCAACGTGGTCGAGAACCCGGCCTGGTACACCGCCTACACGCCCTACCAGCCGGAGATCAGCCAGGGACGGCTGGAGGCGCTGCTCACCTTCCAGACCGCCGTCTCGGACCTCACCGGGCTGCCGGTCGCGGGCGCGTCGCTGCTGGACGAGGCCACCGCCGCGGCCGAGGCGATGACGCTGCTGCGTCGCGCGGGTAAGGCGGCGTCGCCGCGGTTCGTGGTGGACGCCGACACCCTCCCGCAGACGATCGAGGTGCTGCGCACCCGCGCCGAGCCGCTGGGGATCGAGCTCGTCGTCGCGGACCTCGCGGACGGCCTGCCCGACGGGGAGTTCTACGGGCTCCTGCTGTCCTACCCGGGCGCCTCGGGCCGGGTCCGGGACCCTTCCCTGCTGATCGCCGCTGCGCACGAGCGCGGAGCGCTGGTGGCCGTCGCCGCCGACCTGCTCGCGCTGACCCTGCTCACCCCGCCGGGGGAGTGCGGCGCCGACGCCGCGGTGGGCAGCACACAGCGGTTCGGCGTGCCGATGGCCTTCGGGGGCCCGCACGCGGGGTACCTGTCGGTGGGCCAGAAGCTCGCGCGCCAGCTGCCGGGGCGGCTGGTCGGGATGTCGCGCGACGCCGACGGCAATCCGGCGCTGCGGCTCGCGCTGCAGACCCGGGAGCAGCACATCCGCCGGGAGAAGGCGACGAGCAACATCTGCACCGCGCAGGCGCTCCTCGCCGTCGTGGCCTCGATGTACGCCGTCTACCACGGNNCCGGATGGCCGCGGTGCTCGCCGCGGGGTTGCGCGCGGGCGGCGTGCAGATCGTGCACGACGCCTTCTTCGACACCGTCACCGCACGCGCCGACGCCGACGCGGTGGTCGCGGCCGCCCACGACGCCGGGATCGCACTGCGTCGGGTGGACGCCGAGACGGTGGCGGTGGCCTGTTCCGAGCTGACCACCTCGGCGCACCTGGAGACGGTGTGGGCGGCGTTCGGCGTCACCGCCTCGGGCGCGGCGCTCGACCCCGTCGAACTGGATCGGGAGACCGAGGATGCGCTGCCCGCGGACCTGGTCCGTCGCAGCGAGTACCTGACCCACCCGGTGTTCCACTCCCACCGCAGCGAGACCTCGCTGATGCGTTGGCTGCGCCGCCTCGCCGACGCCGACCTGGCCCTGGACCGCACGATGATCCCGCTNNCGTGCACCATGAAGCTCAACGCGGCCACCGAGATGGAGCCGATCACCTGGCCCGGGTTCGCCGACCTGCACCCGTTCGCGCCCGAGGCCGACACCGCGGGCAGCCGCGAGCTGATCGCCGACCTGGAGCGCTGGCTCGCCGAGCTCACCGGCTACGCGGCCGTGTCGCTGCAGCCCAACGCGGGCAGCCAGGGGGAGTTCGCAGGGCTGCTGGCGATCGCGGCCTACCACCGCAGCCGCGGCGAGGCCCATCGCGACGTCTGCCTCATCCCGGCCAGTGCGCACGGTACCAACGCGGCCTCGGCGGTGATGGCCGGGATGCGCGTCGTGGTCGTGGCCACCGCACCCACCGGAGACGTCGACCTCGACGACCTGCGCGCCAAGATCGCCGAGCACGGGGACGCCCTGGCCGCACTGATGATCACTTACCCGTCCACGCACGGCGTCTACGAGGCGGCGGTGCGTGAGGTGTGCGACACGGTGCACGAGGCGGGCGGGCAGGTCTACGTCGACGGGGCGAACCTCAACGCGCTGGTCGGGGTCGCGCGCCCGGGCGCCTTCGGCGGCGACGTCAGCCACCTCAACCTGCNNTTCTGCATCCCGCACGGCGGCGGGGGCCCGGGGGTCGGCCCGGTGGCCGTCGCCGAGCACCTGGCGCCGTTCCTGCCCGGACGGACACCCAGACAGGACGGCGGGGTCGGCTCGGTGTCGGCGGCGCCGTACGGCAGCCCCGGTGTGCTGCCGATCTCCTGGGCGTACGTGCGGCTGATGGGCGTCGAGGGGATGCGCCGCGCCACGCTCACCGCGGTCGCGGCGGCGAACTACGTGGCCGCGCGCCTGGGCCCGCACTACCCGGTGCTCTACGCGG
>DOWQ01000150.1 GCA_003519485.1 Streptomyces sp.
GTGCCGAGGACCGTCATCAGGGGTGCGCCCACGACGACACCGAGCGCGTAACCGGTGACCAGCAGGCCGGCGGTGGGGATCGGAACACCGTAGTCGGCCGCGACGTCGGGCAGCAGGCCCATGATCACGAACTCGGTGGTGCCGATCCCGAAGGCGCCGATGGCCAGGGCCAGGAGGGCGAGAGGCATGGAGAGAACCTTGTCTGCATAGTTGCGCTTGCGCCTTACGTGCAATGACAATAAATGCAGACGCGTGTTACTTGCAAGCGCGGCCTATCGTGGAGAGCCTAAGCTGGATCCCCCACAGAGGGCCCCGAGGCCCGCACCGTCCGGCCCTCGTCCCCGCAGGAGGAACGCACATGACTGCCACGGACCCCGCGCTCCCCGGCCTGGCCCAGGGCTGGTGCGCCCTCTCGGTGCTGCACGGCCGGATCGAGGCCCATCTGGAGCGCGCCCTGCAGACGGCACACGACCTCAGCGTGCGGGAGTACTCACTGCTGGACGTGCTCAGCCGCCAGCACCACGGCGAGGGCGGGCACCTGCGGATGTCACAGGTGGCCGACGCCGTCGTCCTCAGCCAGAGCGCCACCACCCGCCTGGTGACCCGCCTCGAGGACCGCGGACTGCTCGCCCGCTATCTGTGCGTCACCGACCGTCGGGGGATCTACACCGACGTCAGCGACGCCGGCCTGCGGCTCCTCGCCGAAGCGCGCCCCACCAACGACAGCGCCCTGCGTGAGGCCCTCGACCAGGCATCCCTGGATCCCGAGCTCGCGCCACTCGTCCGGGCCGTCGAGATGCTGCACGCCCCCGCCTGATCTCCGGGCAGAGCCCGGAGCGCCCCGCGGGGGCGAGCGGGCTCCCGGGGGGCGCCGGGGCGCGCCCGCGGCCGCACAGGGCCGCACAGGCCCCCGTACCGGCTGGGCACGGGGGCAGGGCCAGGACAGAGGCGTGACAGGGGCAGGAGGCGTGGCCGCCGGGGCGCTCTGCGCCCGCGACACCGGCCGGGGCCCGCAGAGCCTGCGGCACGCGTCAGAGCCGGCGGGAGAGCCGGTGACGGCTCAGTGGAGGATCTTCAGGCCGATCACACAGCCGACGATGCCCGCGAGCAGCAGCAGCTTCGCCACCGACACCGCTTCACCGCCGAAGGCCATGGCGTAGCCGGCGGTGAGTGTGGCACCGATTCCGACCCAGACCGCGTATCCGGTGCCGACCGGCACCTCGCGCAGGGCGAAGGCCAGGCCGGCCATGCTCAGTGCCAGGGTGACGATGAAGACCACGCTCGGC
Source organism: Streptomyces sp. (assembly GCA_003519485.1). Taxonomy (GTDB): domain Bacteria; phylum Actinomycetota; class Actinomycetes; order Streptomycetales; family Streptomycetaceae; genus Streptomyces. The sequence continues at coordinate 1,287 of DOWQ01000150.1, forward strand.
CACAGTTTGCTGAACCCCTCGGACATGCCCAGGGCGGTGGCCCAGACGGCCTCCAGCACGCCCGAAAGCACCAGCACGGCCCAGGACATCGACAGCTCCCATCACGAATGACGGCCCACAGATCTTCCCCGTCCGGGCCGGAGACCGATGGGGTCTCCGTGATCAAGATGTCATGCCGCCGCGGCGGCGCGGCCGCGCAGGGCCCCGGAAATGGGATCCTGCGCCACCAGGGCGCTGCGCCCGGTACCGAGTCCGGCATCCCGCCTGCGATGTGCGGGACCCGCTTCCGGGCCCCGCACCGTGCCGGGACGGCTACGGCTTGACGGCCACGCCCGCCCACAGGCTGACCGAGGCGTCGTCCAGCTCCCCGATGGAGACCATGTCCGTGGTGGCCTTGTCCGGATGCCAGCGGTGCGGCACCTCCACGCCGGGTTCCACCAGCTCCAGGCCGGCGAAGAAGCGCTCGATCTCCGCCCGGCTGCGCACCTGGGCGTTGCCTCCGTCGGCCCGGTAGATCTCGATGGCCTGCTCCCACTCCTCGGGCGCGAAGTCCGGGGTGCAGTGGGTGAAGACGAGGTACGAGCCGGGCGCCAGGGCGTCGACCAGCCGGCCGACGATGCCGTACGGGTCCTGATCGTCCGTCATGTAGTGGAAGAGCCCGACCAGGCTCAGCGCGACCGGCTGGGACAGGTCCAGGGTGTCGCGGAGCTGGGGCGCGTCGAGGATGGACTCCGGGTCGGTGACGTCCGCGTCGACGTAGGCGGTACGGCCTTCCGGGGTGCTGGTGAGCAGGCCGCGGGCGTGGGCCAGGACGATGGGGTCGTTGTCGGCATAGACGACCCGGGACTCCGGGGCGGTGGCCTGCACCACTTCGTGCAGATTCGGGCTGGTGGGAATGCCGGTGCCGATGTCGAGGTACTGGCGGATGCCGCGTTCGGCGAGGAAGCCCGCCGCGCGGTGCATGAACGCGCGGTTGGTACGAGCGGCGGTGCGGAAGCCCGGGAACGCGGCCAGCAGCTTTTCGGCGACCTCGCGGTCCGGCGGGTAGTGGGTTTTGCCACCCAGGAAGTAGTCATAGATCCGCGCGCTGTGATGCCGGTCCAGCCCCAGATCCCGCCCCGAACCCGCCGCCCCGTTCTGCTGGTCGGGCTGGGAGTTGCCGCTCATGTGTGTCCCTCCGGTCGAACGCCGTCTGCCGTAACCGAAATCGTAGCC
>DOWQ01000270.1 GCA_003519485.1 Streptomyces sp.
CGACGTCGCCACGAACACGATCGCGGCCAGCACCTCTCGGTCACCATGCCGACGCCGGCCGCCACCCTGAGGCCGCGACGGCGCCTCCGGCACCACCCGCTGGAACAACTCCCACAACTCGTCCGGCGCCAGCCGTTCAATGATCCCCACCACGACCGACAGCATACCGAGCCAATTGAGATGACTTCTAAGCACCCCGCTGGCCGAGCAGATGTTCGGGGTGAGCGAGCCGCCCCGGTCGCTCAAGATTCTCACCACCGGTGGGGACAAACTCCGGGTCGCTCCGCCCGTCGGATTCCCGGCCGCCGTGTACAACCACTACGGCCCCACCGAGGCGACCGTAGTGACGACGGCAAGTGAAGACCTGCGAAAGCCTGCGGATCACGAGGCGCCTGTCATCGGGCGCCCCATATCCGGCGCCGAGGTCCGGCTGGTGGACGGTGGCGGGGCGACGATCACCGGGCCGGGCGAGTCGGGAGAGCTGCTCATCGGGGGCAGCATCCTCGCCATCGGCTACCGGCGTGACGAGCCGCTGAACCGGAAGCAGTTCGTGCACGAGGCGGACGGCAGCAGGTGGTACTCCTCCGGGGACATCTGCCGCTGGACCAAGGACGGCGAGCTGGAGTTCGTCGGGCGCCGGGACTCGCAGGTCAGCCTGCGCGGCTACCGGATCGAGCTCATCGAGATCGAGCAGGCCGTCCTGCGCGTCCCCGGGGTCGGCCAGGCCGCGGTGGCGGTGCGCCCCGACGCGGACGGCGGAGAGCTGGTGGGCTTCTACTCCGGCGAGGCCGCGGAGGACGCCGTGCGCGGCGAACTCACGGGCGTACTACCGGGATACATGGTGCCGGCCACTCTGCTCAAGCTGGCGGAGATCCCCCTGAACGCCAACGGCAAGATCAACCGTCCCGCCCTGCTCGCCCTGTCCGCACCGCAGGCCGCGCCCGCCGGGGCGCCGGACGGAGCGGGCCCGGCAGCGGAGGACGCCGTACGGGAAAAGGTGTCGGAGATCTGGAGCGAGGTACTGGGCCGCGTGCCCGCCGCCACGGACAACTTCTTCGAGATCGGTGGCCATTCGCTGAAGGCCGCCCGCATCCTGGGCCTGACCCGCGGGGCCTTCGGCATCCCGCTGCCCTTCGAAGTGATGTTCAGCAGCCCGGTCTTCGAGGACTTCGCCGCGCAGGTCGGCGAGCAGGTCCGGATCAAGGGGGTCTGACCCGTGGAAACGGTGTGGGACCTGGTCCTCGAACAGGCGTCACGTACGCCCGACGCTCCCGCCGCAGTGGGCGAACAGGAGTACTCCTACCGCGACATCGTCCAGCGGGCCGACGCCCTCGCAGCCCTGATCCGGCAATCGGTCGAACCGGGGTCCCTGCTGGCCCTTGAGACATCGAGCCCGGTGAGCGGGGCCCTCGCGCTGCTGGCGGGCGCGCGGGCCGGCTGTGCGATCCTTCCGGTCAACCTCGACTCCCCACCGGCGCACCGCGAGCGCATCCTGGCGGACGCCGGCCCGGCCGCGGTGATCCGTGCCGCGAAGGAGGCCGTGTTCACGGTCGGCGACACCGGGACGGTGACGGCGGACGAGGGCGGCGGGCGCGAACTCCGCGACGTGGCCTACGTCATGTATACCTCGGGCTCCACCGGCAAGCCCAAGGGTGTCATGGTCCCGCACATCTCTCTCGCATCGCGCATCCGCGCGCTGGCGGAGGTTCCCGGACTGCGGGCGGGGGAGACCATCCTCGCGATGACGGCGCTGTCCTTTGACATCTCGCTGGCCGAGATGCTGGTGCCGTTGGTCGTCGGAGCCAAGTTCGTCGCGGTGCCGGGCGAGGCACGGCGGGACCCCGACGTCTTCGCCGACTTCCTGGCACGGCACACGCCGGACGTGATCCAGGCGACCCCGAGCTTCTGGCGACTGCTGCTCGCCGGCGGTGACGACGACGCCACCTACCCGTGCCGCATCTGGTGCGGAGGCGAGGCGCTCACCCCCAGTCTCGCCGCCGACCTCCTCGCCCGCGGCGGCGAACTCTGGAACCTCTACGGGCCCACCGAGGCGACGATCTGGGCCACCGCGGCGCACATCGAGCGTCCGGACGCCATCTCCCTGGGCGACCCGCTGCCGGGCTGCGGGCTCTTCCTGGACGAGGAGGGGGAGATATTCCTCTACGGCGAGGGCCTGGCCTCCGGATACCTGGGTCAGGAAGAAGTCACCGCCGAGCGGTTCTCCGTACAGAACACCCCGCGGGGCCCGGAGCTCGCCTACCGCACCGGTGACCGGGGCCGGTGGGCCCCCGACGGGTCACTCGAATACCTGGGGCGCGTCGACGGACAGATCAAACTGCGCGGCCACCGCATTGAACTCGGCGAAGTGGAATCCGTGATCGAGGAACACCCCTCGGTGACGGAGGCGGTGGTACTCGTACGGAATGCGGATCGTGCGGAGCGCGCTTTCATGGCCGCTTTCGTCGTCACCGACGAAGAACTGACCAGCGAGTCGGTGAACGCCTGGATCCGCACCCGGCTGCCGGTCAGCCACTGCCCGAGCAGAATCCGTTTCGTGCGGTCGCTTCCCCGGAACACCTCGGGGAAGATCGACCGCGCCGGTCTGGCCCAAGCCGACCTGTAGCGAAAGCGTCTGTGATGAATTCTGAAACGGAAAATCTCCGCAGCACGGTCGCGCGGGCGTGGCGGGAAACCCTGGAAGCCGAACCCGCGTCGGACGACGAGGACTTCTTCGAAGCGGGCGGAAATTCCATTCTGGTCGTCGAGTTGCAGCGACGGCTCGCCAAGGCGCTCGGCCATGCCGTCCCGCTGCGGCAGATCCACGACAACCCGACGGTCGGCGGGCTGCTCGGGCTCGGCACCTCGCTCCAGTCGTCCGCGAAGCCGGCGGCCGATGTCCTGCCCCCGGGCCTGACGCTCTACTGCCTGCCGTACGCCGGGGCATCGGCCCGGATGTACGACCACTGGAAGGACAGGCTGCCCGCCTCGGTGAAGGTGGTGCCGCTGGAACTTCCCGGGCGGGGATCCCGCTGGTCCGAGCCGGCGCTGACCGAGCTGTCCCCGCTCCTTGACGACCTGACGGGCGCTATGGACGAGGCGCGTCGCACGCCCTACGCCGTGTTCGGCCACAGCTTCGGGGGCGTACTGGCCTTCGAGCTCGTCCGGCACTTGACGGACCGGGGCTTTCCCGCGCCGCAGCGGCTGCTCGTGTCCGCGTGTCTGGCCCCGCACGAGGCCACCCCGACCGAAACCAACTACGACCTTTCGGACGCCGAGTTCATCGAAAGTCTCCGGAAGGTGCGCGGCACACCGGAAGAACTGCTGGAGAACGAAGAGCTCATGGAGCTCTACATTCCCACCATCCGCGCGGACTACACGATCCTGGACCTCTACGAGGCGCCTCCCCTTGCTCCCCTGGAATGCCCGGTCTCCGTCTTCTACGGCGTGGAGGACCAGGACGCGGCCAGGGAATCGATGGACGCATGGGACAAGTACAGCGGTGCTGCGGTCGCCATCGAGGGCATTTCCGGCGACCACTTCTTCCTGCGTGACTCCGAGGACGAATTTCTGGCGAAGCTGTGCCTCCATCTCGGGGCCGGCCCGGCCGAAGAGAAGTATTCCACCGAAGAGTAGTAACCCACCCAACAGTAAGGAATTGCTCAGATGACCACTCAGCTCACGACCCAGCAGCGGCAGTCCTGGGCATCCTTCCGCAAGTTCGCCGACACGTTCATCGCGCCGGAGGCGGAGTCCGCGGATGTGCATCAGGTCATGTCGCGCGGTCTCATCAAGGAACTCGGCAGCGCGGGCTGGATATCCTCGCTCCTCCCCGAAGAGGCGGGCGGCTCCTCGCTGGACATGATCAGCTACGGCCTGATGGCGGAAGAGATGGGACGGACCTGTCAGAACGTCCGCAACTTCGTGGCCTGCGCGGACATGGTGGCCCACACCATCTGGAAGTGGGGCACCGAGGAGCAGAAGGAGCGATGGCTCAAGGGCATCGCGTCGGGCGAGGTCATCGCGTCCTTCGCGCTGACCGAGCCGAAGGTCGGCAGCGACGCCAAGAGCGTGGAAACGGTGGCCGTGGCCGACGGCTCCGACATCGTCCTGACAGGCGTCAAGAAGTGGATCAGCTTCGGTGAACTCGCCGACATTTTCCTGATCTTCGCCCAGTACGAGGGAAAGCACACCGCCTTCCTCGTCGAACGTGACACCCCCGGCCTCAGCGTCGAGCCGTTGCAGGGCCTGCTGGGGCTGCGCGGTTCGTCGCTCGGCGAGATCACCCTCGACGGCTGCCGCGTACCGGCGAGCTCCATGGTGGGTGTGCCCGGCGGCGGGCTCGTGTTCGTCGCGTCCACCGCGCTCGACATCGGCCGCTACAGCACGGCCTGGGGCTGTGTCGGCCTCGCACAGGCCTGCCTCGAAACGGCGTCCCGGTACGCGCAGGACCGCATGCAGTACGGCACGGCGATCATCGACCACCAGTTGGTCCAGCGGATGCTCGCCGACATGCTCACCGGAACCACTGCGGCCCGGCTGCTGTGCCTGGAGGCCGGAGCCGTCAAGATCCAGGGCGGCATGGACGCCGTGAACCGGACCCTCATGGCGAAGTACTTCGCCTCGACCACGGCGAACCGGGCGGCGGCGGACGCCGTTCAGGTCCTCGGGGCGTACGGCATCGGCACCGATTCGCCGGTCGGACGGCTGTTCAGGGACGCCAAGGTGATGGAGATCATCGAAGGCACCAGCCAGCTCCACCAGTCGATGCTCGGCACCTGGAGCGCCAGTGTGCAGCACCCCACGGCCGGTGCCACGCCCACCTCCTGAGCCGCACAGGTCTTGAACTCCCCAGCCGCACAGGCCCCGAACCCCCGGGCATGACCCGCTGTCGCAGGCGGCGTGTCTTCACCACGACACTCAAGGCAGTCTCCATGGCACCCCATGCTTCTTCCCGAACGGGCCCGGCACCGCTGTCCCCGGCGCGCCAACAGGCCTGGCTGCTACGCAGCCTGGCGCCCGAGAGCTCGCTGCTGCACGTACCGGTGGCGGTCAGGCTGGCCGGCGAGCTCGACGAATCCGCGCTGAGGGACGCCCTGTGGGCCGCGGCGGCCGCCGACCCGGCGCTGGGCGAGTGCTTCACCGTCACCGACGGCGTACCGGTGCCCACCACCGGCGCGCAGCCCGGTCTTCCCCTGCTCCTGCACGACCTGAGCGACTTCGGCCAGGACGAGCGCGCCCGGCAGGCGGAGAAGCTGGTGGACGAGGCGGTGCGTGCGCCGTTCGACCTGGCCCACGGCCCACTGGCCCGGGCCTGCCTGATCCGCAGCGGCGCCCAGGACCACACCCTGGTGGTCGTCGTCCACCGGATGGCCGGTGACCACGCGTCCGTCGGAACGCTGCTGCGGGACACGGCGGCGGCGTACCGCTCGGCGGCTGCGGCTCCCGGGGCGGCACCGGACGCGGCCGTCCTGCCCGATACGGCACCGGACGCGGCGGTCCTGTCCGGGCCGACGGCGGAACCGGTCGCCGGCGGGCAG
>DOWQ01000268.1 GCA_003519485.1 Streptomyces sp.
GGGGCGGAGGTTGCCGCAGCCCACAACGGCGCACGCCTGTCGCGCTGCGAGGTCCTCGGTGAAGGGGCGGACGTGGTGCTCGAGGCGGGCGTCACCGTCGCACTCGTGCCCGAACTGCGCTGGACACCCGAACGGGTGGAGCGACGCGCCACCGCCGGGACGATGTGAACCGACGCGGCGCGCACGGCAGGTAGTGTCGCCTCGACAGCCCGACGAGACAGGAGCCCCCATGAGCCTTCGCGAGGTACTGCAGCACGCCCGCTACGACGCCGACGGGGTGCTGGACCGCATCGGGGCGCTCGGCCAGGAGGGGTTGCAGCGCAACATCACCGTCCCGGCGTCGGTGGCGCTCGCCGGGCAGCAGGACGAGCTCGCCACGCTGATCCGGCTGTTCATCCTCCAGGAGGAGGTGAGCCCGGAGGCCGCGCGGTTCCTGCTCGACGACGCCGCGGACTTCCTGGAGCAGACGGAGCGCGGCTTCCGGGCGCTGGTGGACATCCGCCCCTACGGGTCCGAGGACGACGGGGCGTCCGGCTGGGCGGTCGCGGACCTGACCCCGGGCCTCGACACCGCCACGACCCCCACCCGTCGCGACTACGTGCTCGGGGTCTCGTCGGCCTCCACCACGCTCGCCCAGATGACCATGCGCACGCCCGTCGGCTCCGCACTCGACCTCGGCACGGGGTGCGGAGTCCAGTCGCTGCACCTCAGCCGGCACGCGAACAGGGTGGTGGCCACCGACGTCAACGCCCGAGCACTCAAGCTCGCCCGCGTCACCGCCGAGCTCAGCGGGGCCGACGTCGACTTCCGCCAGGGTTCGCTGTTCGAGCCGGTGCCGGGCGAGAAGTTCGACCTCATCATCTCCAACCCGCCCTACGTGATGAGCCCCCCGTCGGAGTCGCGACTCATGTACCGGGAGACGAACTTCTCCGGCGACGAGCTGCTGCAGGCGATCCTCCGCGAGGCCCCTCGCCACCTCAACCCGGGCGGCAGCATCCAGCTGCTGGTCAACTGGGCGGTCGTCGAGGGCCAGCCTTGGGAGGACCGAATCCGCGGCTGGGTGGAGGGCAACGGGATGGACCTGTTCGTCATCGAGCGCGAGCGGATGGACAAGTTCTCCTACATAGAACTGTGGCTCGCCGACGCCGGCCTCGCCGGCTCCGACGAGTGGATCTACGCCTACGACCGCTGGCTGAAGTACTTCGAGGACTTGGGCATCGAGGAGGTCGGCATGGGGTGGCTGCTGATGACCGACGCGCAGCGCGCCACCCCGCACGTGCGCATCGAGTCCTGGCCCTACGCCGTCCAGCAGCCCGTGGGAGAAGTCTTCGCCCGCCACCGCGAGGCAGTGGACGCCGCGACGCTGCCGCTCGACGACCTCCTCGCCTCACGCCCGCGCATCGTCGACGTCACTCAGGAGACCTTCGGCGAACCCGGCGCGGCGGACCCCGAGTACATCGTGCTCCGCCAGTCCACCGGGCTCCGGCGCGCCATGAAGGTCGACACGGTCCTGGCGGCGGTGCTCGGCTCCCTCGACGGCGACCTCACCGTCGGGCAGGTCATCGCGGCCGTGGCGGAACTGCTCGAGAAGGACCCGACTGCCCTCTCGCTCGAGATTGCACCTAAAGTACGGGAAGCGCTCGAGGAGCAGTACCTGCGCCTCGACTGACGATGCGCTCCCCATTGCGGCCATTCGCTATTGTCGAATGGATCGTGCCCTCGTAACAGGAAGAACTGATGAGCCCTCAACGCCTCGTGATCGTCGAGTCCCCGACGAAGGCCAGCAAGATTGCCGGCTTTCTCGGCAAGGACTACGTCGTCACGTCGAGCCGCGGCCACGTCCGCGACTTGCCGACCTCCGCGTCGGACGTCCCCGCCAAGTACAAGGGCGAGAAGTGGGCGCGCACCGGCGTCAACGTCGAGGACGGGTTCTCCCCGATCTACGTGGTCGGAGCGGACAAGAAGGCCACGATCCGAGACCTCAAGGCCCAGCTGAAGGGCGTCGACGAACTCCTGCTCGCCACCGATGGTGACCGCGAGGGCGAGGCCATCGCGTGGCACCTCCTGGAGGAGCTGAAGCCGAAGGTCCCGGTCAAGCGGATGGTGTTCCACGAGATCACCAAGCAGGCGATCCTCGACGCCGTCGAGAACCCGCGCGAGCTCGACACCGACCTCGTCGACGCGCAGGAGACCCGACGCATCCTCGACCGTCTCTACGGCTACGAGGTGTCGCCGGTGCTGTGGAAGAAGGTCATGCCGCGGCTGTCCGCCGGGCGCGTGCAGTCCGTCGCCACCCGCCTCGTCGTCGAGCGGGAGCGCGAGCGCATCGCCTTCCGCTCCGCCGAGTACTGGGACCTGGCCGGCACCTTCTCCCCCAGCTCCGGCTTCGCTTCGCCGGGGGGACCCCCATCCGGCCGCTCCGGTGACAAGTCCGACCCCGGCACCTTCGCCGCCCGGCTGACCACGGTCGACGGCCGGCGCGTCGCGCAGGGCCGTGACTTCGGCTCGACCGGCCGGCTCAAGGAGGGCTCGGCGGTCCTGCACCTCGACGAGCAGGCCGCGCGCGAGCTGGCGGCCGGCCTGGAGGGCTCCGCCTTCTCGGTCCGCTCGGTCGAGTCCAAGCCGTACCGCCGCTCGCCGTACGCCCCGTTCCGTACGACCACCCTCCAGCAGGAGGCGTCGCGCAAGCTGGGCTTCGGCGCCAAGGCGACGATGCAGGTCGCGCAGAAGCTGTACGAGAACGGCTTCATCACCTATATGCGTACCGACTCCACGACCCTGTCCGGTACGGCCGTGACGGCCGCCCGCGCCCAGGTCACGCAGCTGTACGGCGCCGAGTACCTGCCGGAGAAGCCCCGGACGTACGCCGGCAAGGTCAAGAACGCCCAGGAGGCGCACGAGGCGATCCGCCCCTCCGGCGACCGCTTCCGCACCCCGGCCGAGACCGGGCTCACCGGCGACCAGTTCCGGCTCTACGAGCTGATCTGGAAGCGGACCGTCGCCTCCCAGATGAAGGACGCGGTCGGCCAGTCCGTCACCGTCAAGGTCGGCGGCCGGGCGAGCGACGGCCGGGACGCCGAGTTCTCCGCCTCCGGCAAGATCATCACCTTCCACGGCTTCATGAAGGCCTACGTCGAGGGCGCCGACGACCCGAACGCCGAGCTGGACGACCGCGAGCGGCGGCTGCCGCAGGTCACCGAGGGCGACGCGCTCACGGCCGAGGAGATCACGGTCGACGGGCACGCCACCAAGCCCCCGGCCCGCTACACCGAGGCGTCGCTGGTCAAGGAGCTGGAGGAGCGGGAGATCGGCCGCCCGTCGACGTATGCGTCGATCATCAGCACCATCCTCGACCGCGGCTATGTCTTCAAGAAGGGCACGGCCCTGGTGCCGTCCTTCCTCTCCTTCGCCGTCGTCGGCCTGCTGGAGAAGCACTTCGGCCGGCTCGTCGACTACGACTTCACGGCCCGGATGGAGGACGACCTCGACCGCATCGCCGCGGGCGAGGCGCAGTCCGTCCCCTGGCTGCGGCGCTTCTACTTCGGCTCCGAGGAGCGCGGCGCCGGTGCCGCCTCCGCCGCGGGCAACGGCGACGGCGACCACCTCGGCGGGCTGAAGGAGCTGGTCACCGACCTCGGCGCGATCGACGCCCGGGAGGTGTCCTCCTTCCCGATCGGCGGCGGCATCGTGCTGCGCGTCGGGCGGTACGGCCCGTACGTCGAGAAGGCGTCGCCCGTGGAGGGCGAGACCGGGCAGCGCGCCGACGTGCCCGACGAGTTGCCGCCGGACGAGCTGACCGTCGAGTTCGCGGAGGAGCTGCTCGCCAAGCCGAGCGGCGACTTCGAGCTCGGCGCCGACCCGGAGACCGGCCGGCAGATCGTCGCGAAGGACGGCCGCTACGGGCCGTACGTCACCGAGGTGCTGCCCGAGGGCACGCCCAAGACGGGCAAGAACGCCGTCAAGCCGCGCACCGCCTCGCTCTTCAAGTCGATGACCCTCGACACGGTGACCCTCGCCGACGCGCTCAAGCTGATGTCGCTGCCGCGGGTCGTCGGGGTCGATCCCGAGTCCGGCACCGAGATCACCGCGCAGAACGGCCGCTACGGGCCGTATCTCAAGAAGGGCACCGACTCGCGCTCCCTGGAGACCGAGGACCAGCTTTTCACGCTCACCCTCGACGAGGCGCTGAAGATCTACGCCCAGCCCAAGCAGCGCGGCCGGGCCGCGGCCAAGCCGCCGCTCAAGGAGCTGGGCACGGACCCGGTCAGCGAGAAGCCGGTGGTGGTCAAGGACGGCCGGTTCGGCCCGTACGTGACGGACGGCGAGACGAACGCGACGCTGCGCCGCGAGGACGACGTCGAGACGATCACTCCGGAGCGCGGCTACGAGCTGCTCGAGGAGAAGCGCGCCAAGACGCCGGCCAAGAAGACCGCGAAGAAGGCCGCCAAGAAGCCGGCGGCGAAGAAGGCCCCGGCGAAGAAGACGGCCGCGAAGAAGACCGCGGCCACGAAGACAGCGGCGAAGAAGACCACCGCGAAGAA
>DOWQ01000730.1 GCA_003519485.1 Streptomyces sp.
CGGCTCAGGCCCGGGCGGGCCCTGCGGCCGGCCCGGCGGAATCCGCTGCGGCCGCAGCGGCCGGGCAGCACCTGCGGCGCCAGACGCCCCCCGGCTCAGACGTCGAGGTCGACGACCACCGGGGCGTGGTCCGACGGCCCCTTGCCCTTGCGTGCCTCGCGGTCGACGTAGGAGTCCTTGACGGCTCCGGCGAACGGCGCGTTGCCGTAGACCAGGTCGATGCGCATGCCCCGGTTCTTGGGGAAGCACAGCTGACGGTAGTCCCAGTACGTGTACGGGTGCTCGTACTTCAGCGGGCGGGGCACGACGTCGGAGAGCCCTGTCCCGCGCAGCGCGGCGAGCGCGGACCGCTCCGCCTCGGTGACATGCGTCGAGCCCTCGAAGAGCGCCCGGTCGTAGACATCGGCGTCGGTCGGCGCGACGTTGTAGTCGCCGACGACGGCGAAGGGGCGCTGCCCCGCCGCGTCCTCGGTGACCGCCGCGCGCAGCGCCTCGAGCCAGCGGAGCTTGTAGGCGTAGTGGTCGTGGCCGACCTCCCGGCCGTTGGGCACGTAGACCGACCAGAGCCGGACCGGGCCGCAGGTCGCCGCGATGGCGCGCGGCTCCTGGACGCCGTCGTACCCGGGGCCGTCGGGGAGGCCGTGGGTGACGTCCGCCAGGCCGACCTTGGAGAGCACCGCCACGCCGTTCCACCGGCCGTCCGCGTGGACCGCCGACTCGTAGCCCAGCTCGCGCAGTTCCTCCCGCGGGAACTGCTCGTCGGTGCACTTGGTCTCCTGGACGCACAGCACATCCGTGCCGCTGCTCTCCAGCCAGTCCAGCAGCCTCGGCAGTCGGACAGTGATCGAATTGACGTTCCAGGTCGCGATGCGCATGGCACAGAATCTACCCGGCGCCACTGACAGCCACCGGTGTCCGGGGCGGCGAGGCCGTCCCGGACACCGCGGACCGGCGGGCGCGCCTCAGCCGGCGGCGCGTCCTCCGGCGACGCGTCGCCCGGCGGGACACCGCAGGAAGCGCAAGAAGCACGTCACACCGCGATGGTCCCGCCCGGTGCGATCCGGTGGTGCTCGGCCCCGGCCACACCCGGGCCGTCCGGGCCCAGCATCCGGTCGTAGATCGGCCGCGCCCGGTCCGCCAGCAGCCCGTCGTGGACGTCGACCGCCTGCCGGGGGGCGACCTCGCGGACGTAGTCGATGATCTCGCCGACCTTGTTCCAGGGCGCGTGCACCGGCAGCATCAGGGTGTCGACCGGGCGCCCCGGTACGGTCAGCGCGTCCCCGGGGTGGAAGACCGAGCCGTCCAGCAGATAGCCGACGTTGGTGACCCGCGGGATGTCCGGGTGGATGACGGCGTGCAGCTCGCCGTGCACCTCGACCTCGAAGCCCGCCGCGGTGAAGGCGTCCCCGTGGCCGACGGTGTGCACCCGGCCCGGGAAGGCCGCGCCGAGCTGCCCGGCGACGCTGCCCAGGGTCCAGACCGCGGCCTCCGGGTTCGCCTCCAGGGCGGCGCGCAGCCGGTCCTCGGCGAAGTGGTCCGGGTGCTCGTGGGTGACGAGCAGCGCCTCCGCGCCGACCGCCGCGTCGGGCTCACTGAAGCCTCCGGGGTCGATGACGAGCACCCGCCCGTGCTTCTCCAGCCGGATGCAGGCGTGGCCCTTCTTGGTGAGCTGCACTGGTCGCTCCTCCTGTCCGTACGGCGCGAGGGTGCGCGCGTGCGTGCAGGAACCATCCTGCTACTCCGGCGGCGTGGTCTCCTGCCGGATGACCTCACCGGCGACCTTGAAGGCGGAGTTCGCGGCCGGAACGCCGCAGTAGATCGCCGTCTGGAGCAGCACCTCCCTGATCTCCGCGGGCGTCAGTCCGTTGCGGAGCGCCGCGCGGGTGTGGAAGGCCAGCTCGTCGAGGTGGCCGCCGGCGACCAGGGCGGTGAGCGTGACGACGCTGCGAGTGCGCCGGTCGATGCCGGGCCGGGTCCACACCTCGCCCCAGGCGTAGCGGGTGATGAATTCCTGGAAGTCCTCGGTGAAGTCGTCGGTCTTCTCCACGGCCCGGTCGACATGGGCGTCGCCGAGGACCTCGCGGCGGACCTTCATGCCCGGCTCATACGGATCGGGCCGGGCGCCCGGAGCCTCCGCCGAGACCTCCGGCGGTGCGATCTCGCCGGCCGGGCCCGGTCTGGGGGCCGGGTCCGGGGAGGCGTCCGGCGCCGGGTGCGCGGCGCTCTTCCGGGCGCCGAGCGAGGTGATGCTGAACCCGCCGGTCTGGGCGCCGTCGTTCTGCCAGGAGGTGCTCATGTGCCGTACCAGGAGGTCGGTGACGGCGGCCGGCTGTTCGACCGGCGCCAGGTGAGAGGTACCGGGCACGAGCGCGAGCCGGGCGTCCGGGATGCCGGCGACGAGCATCCGCGCGTCGGCGGGCGAGGTCACCCGGTCCTCGGAGCCGGCCAGCACGAGGGTGGGCACCCCGATGCTGCCGAGCTCGCCGCGGGCGTCGAAGGCCGCCAGCGCTTCGCAGGCGGCGATGTAGCAGCCGGGGTCCGTGGTGCGCACCATCTGCACCGACCACTCGACGATCGCGGGCTGGGCCGCCGCGAAGCCGGCCGTGAACCAGTGCTCGGGCGCGGAGCGGGCGATCGGGTCGAGCCCGTTGGTACGGACGATGACGCCGCGCTGCCGGTATTCGTCGGCGGTGCCGAACCGGGCCGAGGCGGAGACCAGCGCGAGCGAGGCGACCCGCTCGGGGTGGCGCAGGGCCAGCTCGGCGCCGATGGCGCCGCCGGCCGAGCAGCCCGCGTAGCCGAATCGGCCGACGCCCAGCACGTCGAGGGTCGCCAGCAGCCGGTCCGTGAGCTCCGGCACGGACGTGGCGGGGTGCGCGGGCGCACCGCCGTGTCCGGGGAGGTCGAAGCGGATGACGCGCCAGTGCCGCGTCAGTTCGGGTATCTGCCGGTCCCACATGTGCCAGGTGGTGCCCAGAGCCGGGCCGAGGACGAGCGCGGGGGCGTCCTGCGGGCCGTCGGTCCGGTATTGGAGGGTCTTCTTCTCGCTCACTCGGCCACGCTACCCGTCGCGCGGCGCCCCGGTGCTCACGGGGGGAGCGCACCGCACCCGACCGGCCCGCCGCCCGCGCGCCGCCCCCGGGGCCGTCCATCCGGCGGCACCATGCCGGAACATTCGGTTCCGGCCCCGGGCGGATCAGCCCGGGCATCCGGGAGGGCTCAGAGCTTCACGGTGGAAACGACGTACACCTTGGGGTGCCTGTGGTCGCTGAAATCGATCGTGATCTCGAGGCTCGGCTTGGGATCGACCTGCTCATGCACCGTGCCGGCCCAGTCGTCGGCCCCGGTGGGGGCGAAGTCCAGGGCGTACGAGGAGGTCGAGGGGGTGCCGGGGCCGATCTTCCAGCCGACCTCGGCGGCCTCCTTGCCGCTGATGGTGACCTGGCCCTCGGCCAGGGCCGCGCGGCCGGTGCCGACCCGCTCCAGGAAGCGTTCCAGACCGTTCACCGAGGTGACGAACTGCACATAGAGCTTGCTGACGTTCCAGCTGTTCGACTCGTAGAACGCGACGTCGGCGGAGTAGCCGGGGATCGGGACCTCGTAGATCCGGCGGGTCACCTTCGGCGGCCAGCCCTCGGTGAGCCCCTCGGCCGCGGCCCGCGCCTGCTTGTCCTCGCCACTGTCACGGCTCTGGCCGGCCGACACCACGATGTAGCCGGCCGGGATGCCGACCAGCAGCACGACGATCAGCAGGGTGAACCAGCGGCGGCGGATGCTGGGGCTCGGCCGCTTCGCCGTGCCGGTGCTGCCCTCCGGGCCCTCGGTGCTCATACCCGTCCTCCCCGGACCGCCTGTGCGTAGCGTTCGTAGCGTTCATGGCGTTCGAGGCGCCGCCGGTTGGCCCTGCGGAAGCGCCGGGCGACCAGCCGGGCGAGGTCCGCGGCGCCGACGAGGCCCGCCTCGTTGCCGAGTTCGGCCTTGGTGATGTGGGCCTCCGGGCGGTAGCCGCGGCCGGTGAGCTGGCGGCGGAAGGCGTCCCGGGCGGGACCGATCAGCAGGTCGTCGGCGGCACTCACACCGCCGCCGATGACGAAGCAGGCCGGGTCGAGGGCGGCGGCCAGATTGGCGATGCCGACCCCGAGCCACTGGCCGATGTCCTGGAGCAGCTCGACGCACATGGCGTCGCCCTCGCGGGCCAGCTCGGTGATGAGCGGGCCGGTGATCTCCGAGATGTTCCCGCCGACCCGGTCGATGATGTTGTGGGCCACCGGCGATTCGGCGGCGGCCAGCTCGCGGGCCTCGCGGACCAGGGCGTTGCCGGAGCTGTACTGCTCCCAGCAGCCGCGGTTGCCGCACGGGCAGCGGTGCCCGCCGGGGACGGCCTGCATGTGGCCGAACTCGCCGGCCACTCCGTAGCGGCCCCGCTTGACCTGCCCGTCCTCCAGGATGGCGCCGCCGATGCCGGTACCGAGGGTGATCATGACGATGTGGTCCTCGCCGCGGCCCGCGCCGAAGCGCCACTCGCCCCAGGCGGCGGTGTTCGCGTCGTTGTCGACCATCACCGGGACGGCGAGGCGGGCGGTCAGGGCGTCGCGCAGCGGCTCGTTGCGCCAGGCCAAGTGCGGGGCGAAGAGGATCCGCGAGCGGTCCGCGTCGACCCAGCCGGCCGCGCCGATGCCGACGGCGTGCACGTCGTGCCGGTCCGAGAGGTCCAGGACCAGTTCGACGATGGTGTTCTCGACGACCTTGGGGCTCTTGGACTTGTCGGGCGTCTCCGCACGGATCTTCTCCAAGATGTTGCCGTCGGCGTCGACTACCCCGGCCGCGACCTTGGTGCCCCCGATGTCGATGCCGACGGTGGGGACGCGCGGCGCGGAGAGGTGTGAGCGCCGCTCGCGCGTGCCCACGGTGCGCAGGACGGTGGCCCGGGCCGATCCCCGGTGGGTCAGCTCGCGGTAGGTGCTCATCGGGCTCGCAAGGTTGTCGGCTGTCGGTCGTCCGGGGGACGATTGTGCCTCAGATGAGGAGCGGCCGCGCACAGTGCCGGGGAGCGCCGCCCGCCGGTCACCCCTCGGCGGCGGTCCGCGCGACGCCCGCGGCGAGGTCCGGTGCCGGGGCCCGCTCCAGCTCGTGGCTGAGCTGCTCCAGCTCCGAACCGCCCGCCATCTGGCGGGTGAGTTCGTCCAGCTCGAGGTCCGCCCTCGCGTGGCTGCCCGCCATCGCACCTCGCTTGAGCAGCACGAAGTGGTCGCCGACGAGATAGGCGTGGTGCGGGTTGTGGGTGATCAGGACCACACCGAGCCCCGCGTCGCGGGCCGCCGCCACGTACTTGAGGACCACGCCGGACTGCTTGACGCCCAGCGCGGCCGTGGGTTCGTCCAGCACCAGGACCTTGGCCCCGAAGTGGACGGCACGGGCGATGGCCACGCACTGGCGCTCACCGCCGGAGAGCGTGCCGATCGGCTGGTCGACGTCGCGCAGATCGATCCCCATCCGGAGCAGCGCGCTGCGGGTGGTCCGGCGCATCAGGGGCACGTCGAGGCGCTTGAAGGGACCGCTGCCCTTCGTCGGCTCGGAGCCGAGGAAGAAGTTCCGCCAGACCGGCATCAGCGGGACGACGGCCAGATCCTGGTAGACGGTGGCGATGCCCAGGTCGAGGGCCTCGCGCGGCGAGGCGAGCCGGCGCTCCTCGCCCTCGACGGCGAGGATTCCCGCGTCGTGCTGGTGCAGGCCCGCGATGATCTTGATGAGGGTGGACTTGCCGGCCCCGTTGTCGCCCAGTACGCAGCTGATGCCACCCCGGTGGACCTCGAGGCTGACGTCCTGGAGCGCCTTGATGTTGCCGTAGAACTTGCTGACGCCGACCAGTTCGACCAGCGGCGGGGCGCCGGGGGCGGTGCCCGGGGTTCCGGTGTTGCCGACAGCCGTCTCGGAGGCGGCTGCGGAGGCGGTCCCGGCGGTTCCGGGGGTGGTGTCGGCGGTTCCAGGAGTGGTCCCGGCCGTGGTCTCGGGGATGTCGCTCACTTGGTCGCCTCCGCCCGCTTGCGGACCCATGCGTTGAGGAGCGTGGCCAGTAGCAGCATGGCTCCGAGGAAGAATTTGAACCAGTCGGGGTTCCACTGGGCGTAGACGATGCCCTTGCTGGTCATGCCGAAGATCAACGCGCCGACCGCCGGCCCGATCGCCGAGCCGTAGCCGCCGGTCATCAGACAGCCCCCGATGACGGCCGCGATGATGTAGAGGAACTCGTTGCCGACGCCCTCGCCGGACTGGATCGCGTCGTAGCTGAACAGCAGGTGCTGGCCGGAGACCCAGGCGGCGAAGGCGACCGCCACGTAGAGGCCGATCTTGGTGCGGTCGACCGGGACGCCGACCGCGCGGGCCGCGTCGGCGCCGCCGCCCGCGGCAAAGATCCAGTTGCCGGCGCGGGTACGGAGCAGTACCCAGGTGGCGAGCGCGACCAGGCCGAGCCACCACAGCACGGTGACCTTCAGCCGCACGCTGCCGAGGGTGAGCTGGGAGGCGAAGACGGCGTGGGCCGAGACGAAGCCCTCCATGTCACCGATGGTCTTGGTGGAGACGGTGCCGCTGATCAGCTTGGTGAAGCCGAGGTTCAGGCCGGTCAGCATCAGGAAGGTGCCGAGCGTGATGATGAAGCTCGGCAGCTTGGTGCGGACGAGCAGGAAGCCGTTGAAGAAGCCGATGGCGAGGGTGAGCACGAGGGACACCCCGACGCCGACCCAGACGTTCGCCGTCAGCTGGTAGCTGAACATCGAGGAGAGCAGCGCGGACGAGGTGACCATGACGCCGGTCGACAGGTCGAACTCGCCACCGATCATGAGCAGGGCGACGGGCACCGCCATGATCCCGATGGTCGACGACGCGTACAGCACGGTGCTGAGGCTCGACGCCTGCAGAAAGCTGTCGGCGGCGAACGAGAAGAAGAGGAAGACCGCCGCGGCGCCGACCACCGCGCCGAGTTCCGGGCGGCCCATCAGCCGGCGCGCCAGCGAGGCGTGCACCAGGCGCTCGTCCGGCGGGGCCGGGGCGGGGGCTGTCGCGGTGGCCGTCATCGGGTGCCCCGCTTCGTGTACTTCTCCAGGTCGGCGGCGTCCTCCTGGGCGATGATCTGCGGTCCGGTGAAGACGGGCATGCCGCCGCCGAGGACATCCGCGTTGTACTGGTACAGCCAGAGCAGGTCGACGGCCTCGTAGCCCTGGAGGTACGGCTGCTGGTCGACCGCGAAGCCGAGCTCGCCCTCGTCGAGGGAGCGCGCGACCGCGGCGTTGAGGTCGAAGGTGGCGATCTCGGCCTCGCTGCCGGCGCTGTCCTTGGCCTTGACGGCGGTGGCAGCGAAGGGCGCGCCGAGGGTGACGACGGAGTCGACCGCCTTGTCGGACTGGAGCTTCGCCTCGATGGACGACTGCACCTCGGGCATGTTGGTGCCCTCGACGTAGAGGTTCTCCAGCTTGCCGTCGAAGGTCTTACGGGCGCCGTCGCAGCGCTGCTCGTGACCGACGTTGCCCTGCTCGTGCAGCACGCAGACGGCCTTCTTCCGGCCTCGCTGGTTCAGCTCCTCGCCGACCGCCTCGCCCGCGACGGTCTCGTTCTGGCCGACGTGGGTGAGCGCGCCGAAGTCCTTGGACTCGGCCGAGCCTGAGTTGACGGTGATGACGGGGATGCCGGCCTTGACCGCCTTCTCGACGACCGTCTTCATGGCGTCCGGCTTGGCCAGGGTGACGATCAGGCCGTCGACCTTCTGGTCGATCATGGACTGCACGAGCTGGGCCTGCTGCTGGCCCTCGTCGTGGTGGGCGTAGAGGAACTCGATGTTGTCCTTGACGGCGGCCTGCTCGGCGCCGTTCTGCACGATGTCCCAGAAGGTGTCGCCGTCGCCGGAGTGCGTGACCATGGCGAAGGTCCAGCGGGGGGTGTCCACCGCGGACCGCCCCTCGGCGGACTCGGCGGCGGCCCGCTCCTCGGCCTGCTTCCCGCCCGTGCTGCTGCACCCCACCAGGGTCGTGCCGAGCACCGCCGCCAGCACGGCACCCATCACGCGTACTCCTGCTCGAACCCTTGCCACGAACTGCCTCTCTCGCTGTGCTGTCCCGGTCGGTGCGGCCGCGGCCCGGTATGCCCGGTCACCGGCCGCCCAAGTATCCGTCACCGCTGATGGCGGCTCTTCCAGCGGGGGCCGCGCCGCCCGCTCCGGCGGCCGGCTCACCGGCTGCCGCGCCCGGCGGCGGGCGTCGCGGGTGCCGCGCGGACCGTGGGTGCCGNNGCCGTTCGAGTCGTGCGGTCGCGCGCCATGGTGGGGTCCGCCTTCCCTCCCGGGCCGCCCGAGTGCGGCTGGGTGAGTTCTAACGGCGTCCGGCACACGGCGTCAAGGCTTTGTCCGTACATACTTACGACAGTCGCCCGGGAATCCGGTCCGCCGTGCCGCGCGGCGCCGGGCGGTCAGGACCGTACGAGCAGCTGGAACTCGAAGGCGTACCGGGAGGCCCGGTAGACGTGCGAGCCGAACTCCACCGCGCGCCCGGTGTCGTCGAACGTCGTGCGCTCCATCGTGAGCAGCGGTGCGCCCTCCGGCTCGGCCAGCCGCTCCCCCTCGGCGGCGGTGGCCGTGCGCGCGCCCACGGACTGGCGGGCACTGTGCAGGGTGATGCCGGCCTCGCGCATCAGCCGGTAGAGGCCGGTGGTCTCCAGCCGCTCAGTGGTCAGTTCGAACAGACCGGACGGCAGGTGGTTGCGCAGATGCGCCATCGGTTCGCCGTGCGCGAGCCGCAGACGCTCGATGAGCAGCACCTCTGAGCCCTCGGCCACGCCGAGGGCGGCGGCGACCTCCGGGCCGGCCGGCACGGCGGTGTTGAGCAGGACGCGGGTGGCCGGGCGCTGGCCGGCGGCCTCCAGGTCGTCGTAGAGGCTGCTCAGCTCGAGCGGGCGCTTGACCTGGCTGTGCACCACCTGGGTGCCGACGCCTCGACGGCGTACCAGCAGCCCCTTGTCGACGAGGGTCTGGATCGCCTGCCGGACGGTCGGGCGGGACAGGCCGAGCCGCCCGGCCAGCTCGATCTCGTTGCCGAGCAGGCTGCCGGGGGCGAGTCCGCCCTGTTCGATCGCCGCTTCCAGCTGCTGCGACAGCTGGAAGTAGAGCGGGACCGGGCTGCTGCGGTCGACGCCGAGCCGGAGGGATGCCGCCGCCCCCGTCTGCTCTGCCTGCTGCTTCACCACGGGGCGAGCGTAGTCGCCGGAACGGATGACGGGTAGTCGTGAAGTCAGATTGTCCGGACAAATGCGGCGCGGTCTGCCGCCCGGGCTCGCCGCCGGCTCAGCGCGGCCGCGTCCGGCCGACGTCCAGCTCGCACCAGATCGTCTTGCCGACCGGTTCACGCCCGGTGGTCCCCCAGCGGGTGGCGAGGGCGCCCACCAGGATCAGCCCGCGGCCCCCTTCGGAGTCGGGGGCCGGGGCCTCGATCCCGGCCGGGGACGGCGGCTGCCGGTCGTCCCGTACGTCGGAGACCTCGATCCGCAGGGTCACCGGGACCTCCCCGCCGGTGTCGGCGGCGACCCGGAGACCGAAGTCCCGGCCCGGCAGCCGGCCGTGCTGGACGGCGTTCGCGGCGAGTTCGGCGACGAGCAGCGCCACGGTGCGGGAGAGCTCGCTGTCGTACGACCAGCCCCACTCCGCCAGCTGCTGCGTCGCCAGCCGGCGGGCCAGCCGGGCACCGCGCCGTGTCGAACTGAGCTGGATGGAGAACTCGCGTCGGTGGGCGAGCATGCCGGGGGTCCCCTCGGTAGGGGCGGGAACGGACCGCACGACCGGCAACCGTGGCGTGGGCGAAACCGGCCGCCTCCACAGAATATCCAGTACGGGGCGTGCTTCCACCGGTACCCGGGGTGCGCTGTACGGGTGCTGTCGGCGGCAGCCGGGTCGGCTCCGGCACCGGAGCGGCCCGTACGGAGCCCGCGCGGAGCCCCGACGGAGGCCGTACGGGCACTCGTACGGGCACCCGTACGGCCATCGGCTCACCCGGCCGGGGGACGCCGGACGAGCCGGCGTCCGTCACTCCCCCGCGGCGGGCGCGGCGTCGGCCAGCCGGCGCAGCAGGTCGGCGACGCGCTTGGCGACGACGTCCCGGCCGCCGCCGGAGAGGGCCGAGCCCATGCCGCAGGCGACGGCCCCCGCCGCGATCCACTCCGGCGCGTTCTCGATGGTCACTCCGCCGGTGGGCAGCAGCGGGGCCTGCGGCAGAGCGGCCGTCACGTCCTTGAGCCAGCGGGGTGAGCGGTCGGAGGCCGGGAAGAGCTTGAGGGCGTCCGCGCCCAGCTCCAGGGCGCGGACCATCTCGGTCGGGGTGGCGACGCCGGGGAAGACGGGGACGCCGTACCGGTGTCCGGTCCGGATGACCTCGGCGTCGAGTCCCGGGGAGACGAGGAACCGGGCGCCCGCGTCCACCGCCATCCGGGCGGTCGTACCGTCCAGGACGGTGCCGGCGCCGATCACCGCGTCCTCGCCCATCTCGCGGGTGAGGGTGGTGACGGCCTCCAGCGCGAAGGGGGTGGTGAGCGAGATCTCCAGGCTGACCAGGCCGCCGGAGATGAGGGTGTCGGCCAGCGCGGCGGCCTGGTCGTAGCTGTCGGTGCGGACGATGGCGAAGACGCGTTGTGCCACCACGGCGCGGGTGATCTCCCAGCGGTACACGGCTGTCGGCTGCCCTTCTTCGGTCGTGCGCCGCGGGCCGCGTGCGGTGGCACGGGCGGGCGGAGCCTGGCGCCGCCATGGGGTGCGGCGGGTCTCAGCGGTCGGCTGTCGGGTGCGGCTTACGGGGCTTCGGGGCCTAAGGGACCTTTCGGGGGTTCAGCATTCGGGGCTCGGGCCGGGACGCGGGCTCGGCAATCAGTGTCGGTGGACGGAGCCCGGGAGCGAAGACCGGGGTCGGAAGTCGGTGGTCAGGGCTGCGGCTTGCGGAAGTACGCACTTTCACGGTGGTGCGGTGCCGGCCGGGGTCCGCTGTCGCGGGATGTGACGGGTGCGGGCGGGGCTGTCCGGGCCGGCTGCCGTCAGCGGTGCACGGTGTCGCCGCCCCGGGCGAAGGCGGCCAGCGCCCGGTCCCGGGCCGCGGCGGACGGCAGTCCGTCGGTGTCGGTGGCGGCCTGGACGACCAGGGCCGCGACGCAGGCCGCCTCGGCGAGCGCGCGTGGTTCCGGCAGTCCCCGCAGCCATCCGGAGAGATAGCCGGCCGCGAAGGCGTCCCCCGCGCCGACAGGATCGGTCACCGGTACGGGGAAGGGCTGCTGCGTCCACTGCCCGTCGGCCGTGACGGCGGTCGCCGTATGGTCCTCGCGCTTGATCACGACGGTACGGGCCCGGCCCTTCAGCAGCTCGGCCGCCGCCTCGTCCGCGGCCTGGGCGGTCAGCAGCTCCAGCTCGGTCTCCCCGGCGAGGACGAGGTCGGCCTCCCGGAGCAGCGGGCCGACCGTCTGGGCCCACTGGGCGGCGCCGCCCAGCTTGTGCCGGATGTTCGGGTCGAAGGAGACGCAGGCGCCGGCCTCGCGGGCCATGTCGATCAGCCGGCGGGTGGCCTCGGCGGCCGTCGGGGACAGCATCGGGGTGATGCCGGATATGTGGAACAGCCGGGCTCCCGCGAGGGCTTCGAGCCGCAGCTGACCGGGCGCGAGATGCGAGGCGGCCGAGCCGGCCCGGAAGTACTGGACGTCGATGGCGCGGTGGGGATGGCTGTCGCGCAGCAGCAGACCGGTCGGCGCGGTCTCGTCGACCTCGACGTGGGAGGTGTCGACGCCGTCGGCCCGCAGCTCCCGGAGCACCGCCTCGCCCGCCGGGTCGGCGCCGACCCGGCC
>DOWQ01000218.1 GCA_003519485.1 Streptomyces sp.
CTGCGTCGAGCCCCGCCGCATCCCGGAACCGGGCGCGGCGGCCGGCGGGAGCCGGACCCCCGCTGCCGGGACTCTCCCGGCGAACGCTGCCCAGCCTCCCCGTGCGGGGCCCGCCCCGGCATCGCGCCCGGGACCGCTTCGGCCGGGCCGAAGGGTGCACGTCCGCTTACACCTTTTGGGCGATGCCGGGCCCCGGCGGGCCGCATAGCCTGGCAGCGCTGTGAACCCCCACTCCTTCACCCCCGTCCTGCGCGTGCTCCGCGGCTGCATGCACCTCCTGGTCGCCGCGCTGCTCGCCCTCGCCGCCGTCCACGCAGTCGCGGACGGCGCGCGCGACGCCGGTGCCGTCGTCTCCACCGCCGTCCTGCTCGCCGCCGTCTACGCCGTCGGCCCCGCCCTGCCCGCGGTGCGCCGTACGCCGCGCGTGGCCGCCGGGTGGCTGCTCGTCGTCATGGCCCTCTGGCTGGTGCTGCTCGCGCTGACGCCGGACGGCATCTGGGTGGCGTTCCCGCTGTTCTTCGTACAGCTGCATCTGCTGCCGGCCCGCTGGGGCCTGCCGGCCGTTGCGGTCACCACGGCCGCCGCCGTCGCCGGCTTCGGCTGGCATCAGCGGACGCTCAGCGCAGGCACGGTCATCGGCCCCGTCCTGGGCGCCGCCGTCGCCGTCGCGGTCGTCCTCGGCTACCAGACCCTGTACCGGGAGAGCGAAGGCCGCCGCCGGCTCATCGAGGAGCTGACCGAGGCTCGCAGCGATCTGGCCGCGGCCGAACACACGGCCGGGGTGCTCGCCGAGCGCGAGCGGGTCGCCCGGGAAATCCATGACACCCTCGCCCAGGGCCTGTCCAGCATCCAACTGCTGCTCCGGGCGGCCGAGCGGGAGATCCCCGACGGACGGGCCGAGTCGGCGCTGGGCCATGTCCGGCACGCCCGGCAGGCCGCTCTCGACAATCTCGCCGAGGCTCGGCGCTTCGTACGGGACTGGACACCGCCGGACCTGGAGACTGGCTCCCTGCACGCCGCTCTCGAACGGCTGTGCGCCGGGGTCGCCGAGAGCTCGGGGCTTGCCGTGCAGTGCCAGGTGTCCGGCACGCCCGTAGAACTGCCGACCGCGCAGGAGGTCGCTCTCCTCCGCATCGCGCAGTCCGCGCTGGCCAACACGGTGCAGCACGCCAGTGCGAACCGGGCCGAGCTGACGCTGAGCTACATGGAGGACGAGGTGGCGCTCGATGTCGTCGACGACGGCGTGGGGTTTGACCCGGGTGCGGTGTCCGCGCCGGGAACCGGGCTCTCCGGCCAAGGCTTCGGGCTCGCCGCCATGCGGGCACGCGCGCGTGCGCTGCGGGGGACGCTGGCCGTCGAGTCGGCACCGGGCGAGGGCACAGCGATCGCCGTAACCCTGCCCCGGACGGCGGATCCGGCTGCCGGGGCGGATACGACAGCCGGGGAGCGCCGCGTATGAGCGGGGACGGGACGCCGCCCCGGGTGCGGCTGCTGCTCGCCGACGACCATCCGGTCGTACGGGCCGGACTGCGGGCCCTGCTGGAGACCGAGCCGGGTTTCGAGGTCGTCGCCGAGGCCCCCACCGCCGAGCGAGCCGTCGAACTGGCGGCCGAGCTGGAAGCGGACGTGGTGCTGATGGACCTCCAGTTCGGCGAGGGCATGCACGGCGCGCAGGCGACCGCCGCGATCGCCGCCCGGCCCGGCGCGCCCCGGGTGCTGGTGCTCACCACCTACGACACCGACGCCGACATCCTCGCCGTGATCGAGGCGGGCGCGACCGGCTACCTGCTCAAGGACGCGCCGCCGGAGGAGCTGGCCACCGCCGTACGGACCGCCGCCGCCGGGAAGTCGGCGCTCGCCCCCGCGGTCGCGCTGCGCCTCATGGATCGCATGCGCGCACCGGCCGGCGCGCTGAGCAAGCGTGAGACGGAGGTGCTCCGACTGGTCGCGGACGGGCTGTCGAACCAGCAGATCAGCCAGCGGCTGTTCCTCAGCCGCGCGACGGTGAAGTCCCATCTCGCACACATTTACGGAAAGTTGGAGGTCGACTCGCGTACGTCGGCCGTCGCGGCGGCCACCGCCCGCGGCCTGATCCGCCGCTGAGGCCGGTACGGCATGGCCGTTCAGGAGGCGTTCCGGGTGGCGGCGGGTGCGGACCGTGCTCCGTCACCACCCCGGCCCTCCCGAGACAGAACAGCTAGCCGCGCGCGGAGCGGCTGACCCGCAGCGCCCAGAGGATCAGCGGTGCCTGGAGCGGCAGCCGGGCGTACGCCACGGCCTTGAGCGGGGCCGGCCGGTCGCGGTAGTCGCGGGCCATTTTGACGTTCGCGGGGAACACGGCCGCGAACAGCCCGGCCGCGACCAGCGCGCTCGCCCGGCGGGTGCGGGGCGCGGCAATCCCGGCCGCGACGGCCAGCTCGGCGACCCCGCTCAGGTGGGTCCAGGTGCGGGCCGTGCCGGGCAGGGACTCCGGGACGATCGTGTCGAAGAGGCGCGGCACCGCGAAGTGCGCCACCCCCGCGGTGGCCAGCAGTCCGGCGAGCAGACGGGACGAGGCGGGTGTTCCGGGCATCGGAGCCTCCAGGTGAGGGGGGTCGGCGCGCGCCAGGTTACTCGCGAGTCGCCCCGCGGTCACCGGCGCACCGAGCCGCCGGGAGCGGGGAGGCCGCCGAGTCGCCGCGTCGCCCGGCCGTCGGACACGGAGGGCGGACGCCGGGGCAACGGAGTCGCCGACCGCCGGGCCGCCGGGCACAGAGGAGCGGGACGGGAGANNGTCGCCGGCCATCGGTTGCCGGGCGAGCGGCGCTGCTCGTACGGGAGGCGGTACGCCCGTACCGGAGGCGTCCGGTCTGCTGCTGGTGGGGGAGAGGGTGTCCGCCGGGTTCACGCTCGCGGTGCCGACGTCGCTCTGGGTGACGCGGGGACGGTGAGGACCGTCACCGGTCGCGTGGTCGCGCGGTCGAGTGCCCGCGCCGTCGAGTGCCGCGCCGCCGAGCACCCGCGCCGGTCCGCGGCCCCGGCTCCGGCTCCGCACGAGAACGGCCCCCGTCCTCCCGGCGGATTCTCGGGGTCCTCGCAACACCTGATGGTTTACGCGGT
>DOWQ01000435.1:0-3627 GCA_003519485.1 Streptomyces sp.
AACCCCGGCGGGATCAAGGACCGTCCCGGCCTGCACATGGTCGAGCGGGCCCGCGCCCGCGGCGACGTGGGCCCGGGCGGGAGGATCATCGAGTCCACCAGCGGCACCCTCGGGCTGGGGCTGGCCCTTGCCGGGATGGTCTACGGTCACCCGGTCACTCTGGTCACCGACCCGGGCCTGGAGCGGTCCATGACCCGACTGCTGACCGCCTACGGGGCTCAGGTCAACGTCGTCTCCGAGCCGCACCCCACAGGCGGCTGGCAGCAGGCCCGGCGCGACCGAGTGACCCAACTCATGGAGCAGCACCCAGGCTCCTGGTGCCCGGACCAGTACAACAACCCCGACAACACAACCGCCTACACTCCGCTTGCTCTGGAGCTGGCGTCCGAACTCGGCCCCATTGACGTACTGGTATGCAGCGTGGGCACCGGCGGACACTCCGCCGGCGTATCCCGCGTCCTGCAGCACCTCTACCCGGGGATGAAGCTCGTCGGCGTCGACACCGTCGGCTCGACCATCTTCGGGCAGCCTGCCCGTACCCGGCTGATGCGCGGCCTGGGCTCGAGCATCTACCCCGGCAACGTCGCCTATGACAACTTCAGCGAGGTCCATTGGGTGCCCCCGACGGACGCGGTGTGGACCTGCCGACAGCTCGCTTCCGGCCACTACGCCACCGGCGGGTGGAGCGTGGGCGCGGTCGCACTGGTGGCCGGATGGCTGGCCCGCACACTGCCCGCGGACACAAAGATCGCAGCGATCTTCCCCGATGGCCCGCAACGCTATCTCGGCACGGTCTACGACGACGACTACTGCGCCGCCCACGGCCTGCTCCACTCCCCGCCGCCCGCCGAGCCCGAGGTGATCGGCCGCCTGGACGAGAAGGAGGTCACCCGCTGGACCCGGTGCACCAACGTGGTCGACCCGCTCACGCTGGCCGACCCGGAGCAGGAGCACGGCATGNNGCTCAGTCCGTCGCGCTGGAGGGAGAAGCCCGATGAAGGGGACCATCGCGCAGATGCGCTCCTACGAACGGAGCGTCCAGCTGTTGATGGTGAACCAGTTCACCATCAACCTCGGCTTCTACATGCTGATGCCCTACCTGGCCGCGCACCTCTCCGGGACGCTGGGGATGGCCGGCTGGGTGGTCGGGCTTGTGCTCGGGGTACGCAACTTCAGCCAGCAGGGCATGTTCCTGGTCGGCGGCACCCTGGCAGACCGGCTCGGCTACAAGCCGATGATCGTGGCCGGATGCGTGTTGCGCACGGTCGGCTTCGCCACCCTCGGGCTGGTGGACTCGCTGCCCGCGTTGCTCGCCGCCTCCGCGGCCACCGGGCTGGCGGGAGCCCTCTTCAATCCCGCTGTCCGCGCCTACCTGGCGGCGGACGCCGGGGAGCGCCGGGTCGAGGCGTTCAGTCTGTTCAACGTCTTCTACCAGGCGGGCATCCTGCTCGGTCCGCTGGTGGGCATGGTGCTGACCGGCGTCGACTTCCGCATTACCTGCCTGGTGTCGGCCGCCATCTTCGCCGTGCTGAGCATTGTGCAGATCCGGGCGCTGCCCGCCCGCCGGGGGGATGACGCAAAGAACCGGAAGGACGGCGAGCGGGAGAGCGTGCTGTCCCAGTGGCGCGGCATCCTGGCCAACCGGCCGTTCCTGCTCTTCTCCGTGGCCATGATCGGCTCCTACGTCCTGATGTTCCAGGTCTATCTCGCTCTGCCACTTGAGGTGCGGCGTGTGGGCGGCGAGGGAAACTCCGGCACCGCCGCGATGGCACTGCTCTTCGCCGTGTCCGGGCTGAGCACGGTCCTGTTCCAGACCCGGGTGACTGCATGGTGCAAGGCCCGGATGGAGCCGGGCCGGGCACTCACCTGGGGGCTGCTGCTCATGGGTGTGGCATTCGTGCCCATGATCGCGGCCACGGCGGTGCCCGTGCCCGACGGCGGAGCGGCCCTATGGCTGCTGGCGGCCGTGCCACCCACACTCGCCGCATTTCTTCTCGCCGTGGGCACGATGATCGTCTATCCGTTCGAGATGGACACGATCGTCCGGCTCTCCGGTGATCGTCTCGTCGCCACCCACTACGGGCTGTACAACACCATCTGTGGTGTCGGTATCACGCTAGGAAACCTGCTGACCGGCGTCGCTCTCGACGCCGCCCGCGCGGCAGGCCTCTCCGCGCTCCCCTGGATCGCGCTGCTCGCCCTCGGCCTGGCCTGTGCCGCCGCTCTGTACGGGCTGCACCGCACCGGTCGGCTGGCACCGCCGCCCGTGCGCGAGGCCCAGCCCCAGCACGTGTCGGCCTGACCCGACAGTGCCGCGCTGGAGGGGCGGACGAGTGGCCCTCGTCCGCCCCTCCGGCCAACCGCGTCAACTTCCAGGAGCGACCGATGCCCACCCCTGCTCTGCCGACCCCCATTGGTCTGCAATTGCACCCCTTTCAAGCTGTGCGTTATGACCCGACCCAGGCGGGTGATCTCTCCAACGTGATCTGCCCGCCGTACGACGAGATCGGACCCGTCCGTGCACGCTCGCTGCGCGCACGGCCTCACCACATCGCCCGGCTGCTGCACGCCATCGACGGGCAGGCTGCCGCCGGCCAGTTGGACCGTTGGCGGCAGCGTGGCGTACTCGTCCGGGACACCCGACCCGCCATCTACGTCTACGAGCAGCAGCGCGGCGCCCGGATCCTGCAACGGGGACTGATCGGGGAGCTAAAACTGACCCGGGGTGCGACCAGCCCGGTGATCCCTCACGAGGACGTACAGCCCCATGTGGTCAGGCAGCGTGCCCGGTCCATAGCCGGTCTGCGCGCACAACTCGAACCGCTGCTGCTGACCTACCGGTCCACGGAATCGACGACGGCTCAGGTCGTCGATCACGTCACCCGGCGTCCGCCCGTGGCCGTCGCCCGTATCGGTGCGGTCAGCCACAAACTGTGGGCTTGCACCGCCCCCGACGAGCAAGCCCTCATCAGCGCTGGCTTGTCACGGTACCGAGCCGTTATCGCCGACGGGCACCACCGCCACGCGGCCTGCCTGCAGTTGAGCGAAGGACAAGACCTGAGTCCCTGGCGGAGCAGCCTCGCTCTGCTGGTTGACTCCACCTCGCATGCGTTGCGGTTGTCCGCGATCCACCGAGTGATTCCTGGCCTGGAGGCGGTCAAGGCTGTGGCAGCCGCCGCCGACGTCGCCCAAGTGCGGCAGCTCCCAGGACCGCGCCTGCCCGAAACCGGCGAACTGGTGCTCGCCGGCGCCGGCCGGTTCTGGGCGATTACCGCCCCCCATCCGGAGGCGCTGCGGGAGGTCCTGTCCGGCCGTCCACCGCAATGGGGCGAACTGGCCGCAGCCGTTACTGACCACCTCCTCCTCGACCGTGCCTGGTCAGTGCCCGACCTGCCCGGTGCTGTGCGTCATGTACACGACGCTGAACGAGCTATGGCCGCTGTGACCGGGCCGGGCAAGGGCGCCGCGGTTCTGCTTCCCGCCGTCACCGAGGACACGGTGTGGGAGCTGACCGGAGCCGGGGTACGGCTGCCGCGCAAAACAACCTCGTTCGGCCCTAAACCAGCTGCCGGGCTCGCCCTGCGGGTCATCGACCCTCCATAACGTGCCTCTATGTCGTTCGTCAAT
>DOWQ01000435.1:3664-8111 GCA_003519485.1 Streptomyces sp.
GGAGGACTTCGTGGTCGGGGCCAGGCCCGCGTAGGAGGCGAGGTGGGCGGCGGTGGGGAAGCTGGTGCCGTCGCCGATGGTGGTCAGCAGCACGGCGGCGGTCCTGACGCCGACTCCTGGCTTCGAGGTCAGGACCTGGGAAAGAGGGTGTGCCTCCAGCAGGGTGTTGATCTGGGCTTCCAGGGCCCGGCGCTGTTCGTGGACAGCGCCGAGGGAGCGGGCCAGGGAGGGAATGACGGTGTCGAGGGTGCCGGTCCCGGGCACGATCACGGTCTGCTCGTTCAGTGCGTCGAAGACTTCGTCGATCAGCCGGGCGGCCATGCGCGGGGCCCTGGGGCGGATGAGCTCGATGAGTCTGCGGCGGCCGGCTTTCCGCAGGGCGGCTGGGGATCCGTGGTGTTCCAGCAGCCAGGTGACGGCCCGGTGGTCCAGACGCGGTCCCAGGACGCGCTCCAGGCCGGGGTGGAACTGGGTGAGCAGGCCGCTTATCCGGTTGGACGTGCGGGTGGCCTCGGAGGCGAGGTCCTGGCCGAAGCCGACCAGGACGGTCAGCTCGGCTGTGATTTCGTCGGTCAGTTCCAGCGAGCGCAGGGTGNNTCCTTGGCGTCGGTCTTCGCCTCGCCCGGGTAGAGATCGGCGATCCGGCGCATCGCCAGGCCGGGCAGGTAGGCGACCTGGCAGCCCGCGTCCCGGGCCACGGCCAGGGGGAGGGCGCCGATGGAGGCGGGCTGGTCCACGATCACCAACCGTTGCTCGAGCGCTGGCGGGCCGCCGAGCGCGCCCACATCCTGTCCCAGCCCTGGCCCTTTCCCCACACCCGCACCCACGCAGTGATGCTGCACCTCGCCGTACGCGAAAGGGACCTGCTTGAAATCATCGGCCAGCTGGTGTGCCTGGCGGTGGCCGCACCCGGCTCCGCGGCCGGCCGCTGTCCGACCGGCAATACCGGCCGCACCCGCGTGGGGCTGAACACCTCCATGCCGATCCCCGGCGACCTGGCCACGCTGCTGCAGGCGGCCGGGGTTGCCCTGGAGCCGTAACGACCTTCAACAAACCAAGGTTTTTTGAAGCTCGGTCGGGACTCCCCTGGAGAGCTCTTGCTCGCCTGCATGGGCCCGCCTTTCGGTCCGTCATCTCCTCCCGTGGCGATCTGCGGCCCTCAAGCGACCCGGCGATGGCTGATCAGACGACGGGTGAGCCTTTGTCGCCGGGGCTAGGGAGTGGTTCGGTGCCATGGCGCGTCAGCTCGGGTGGGTAGCGCGTCGGCGGCCAGCTGGAGCGCGTACACCGGCTGCTCGGCGCCGGGGACGGGGACGGGGACGGGGACGGGGCCGAGGTAGGTGTGGCCAGTCATGTGGCACCAGGCTGGCAGGTCGAGCGGGGCGGCCGGGTCGGTGGCGATGACGTGAACCAGGGTCCCGGGTTCGGCGCCGTCGATTTCCTTGCGGAGGCGGAGCAGGAGGGTGACGCAGAGCAGGCCGGTGCCGTCGACGGTGATGTCCGGCGCGGGGGACTCGGTCATGCCTCCTGCTGATCGACGGTTCCTCTGGTCCGGGCGGATCGGCCCGGTCACAGCGCGGTAGCCGCCCGGATGAGGGCCGTTGCCGCCGTCTCGATGTCCTCCGGCGTGGTCCAGCGGCCCAGGGACAGCCGCAGCGCGCCAAGCGCGCGGGCCGGCTCAAGGCCCATGGCGGTCAGCACCGGGGAGGGGGTGTGCGTGCCGCTGTGGCAGGCCGATCCGGTGGAGGCCGCGATCTGGTGGGCCGCGGCGAGGAGTTCGTGGCCGAGCACGCCGTCGAGGCTGACGTTCAAGATGTTCGGCAGGCGGTTCTTCTCCGGCCCGTTGAGGTGAACGCGGCCAGGCAGCCCGTCGGTGAGCCGCTGGTGGAGGTCGTCGCGCAGGGCCGCGGTACGGTCCGGAGCTCCGTCGGCGAGCTCGGCGGCCGCGAGCTGTGCGGCGGTGCCGAGCGCGACGGCCAGGGCGACGTTCTCCGTCCCCGCGCGAAGGCCGCGCTCCTGGCCTCCGCCGTAGACGACCGGCTCCAGATCGACACCGTCGCGTACGTACAAGGCGGCTGCGCCCTTGGGCGCGTACATCTTGTGCCCCACGATCGTGAGCAGGTCCACACCCAGCTCGTCGACGTCGAGGGGAACCTTGCCGACCGCTTGGGCGGCGTCGCAGTGGAACAGCGCATCGTGCTCGTGAGCGAGGGCGGCGAGTTCGGCGACCGGCTGCAGTGCGCCGGTCTCGTTGTTCGCCGCCATCACCGACACCAGCACCGTGTCCTCGGTGAACGTGTCGGCCAGCGCCGCCAGGGAGAGGAGCCCGTCGCCGCCGACGGGCAGCACCGTCACCCGGGCGCCGTGCAGCCGCTCCAGTGCACGGCAGGTTTCCAGCACGGCCGGGTGCTCGGTGGCCTGGGTGATCACGTGCGGGCGCGTGCGGCCCGAGGCGAGGACCCCGCCGCGTAGCGCCAGCAGGTCGGCCTCGGAACCGGAGGAGGTGAAAACGAGCTCGCCGGGCCGGGCGCCGATCAGGCCGGCGGCCTGGGCGCGGGCCTCGGCGAGCGCCCGCCGCGGTGCGTCAGCGTAAGGATGACTGCTGGAGGGATTTCCGAAGAAGTCCGTCAGGTGCGGCCGCATCGCCTCGGTGACCCGCGGGTCGACTGGGGTCGTGCCGTTGTAATCCAGGTAGACGGGGCCGCCCGCGAGCCCGGGGTGCGGTCGGAGCGTGCGGTCGGGTCGCTCACGTCAGCCCCGCCGCGTCGACGGGCAGCTCGGACAGGCGCCACTCCAGCATGCCGTCGTTGAGGCGGATCGCGCGTCGGCCGCGGTCGGTCAGCAGCCGTACGGCGTCGTAGGCCAGGACGCAGTACTCGCCGCGGCAGTAGACGACGATCTCGGTGTCCTCGGGCAGCTCGTTGAGCCGGTCGGCCAGCTCCTGGACGGGAATGGAGAGCGCGCCGGGGATGTGTCCGGCGAGGTACTCCTCCGCCGGCCGTACATCGAGCACGACGACATCTCCTGCGGCGACGCGGGAGTGCAGCTCCTCGCGGCTCATCTCGCCGGTCGTGTCCTGGCCGAGGTAGGCGTCGCGCGCGGCGGGTACGGCCGCCTGGTGGCGGTCGGCGACCTTGCGCAGCAGCGCGAACAGCTGGGCGACGTCGTCACCGGCGAGCCGGTAGTGGATGCGCACGCCTTCACGGCGGGTGGCGACAAACCCGGCCTGCTTGAGCGTCTGCAGGTGCGCCGACGCGGTGGTCAGGTTCAGCCCGGCCGCCTTCGCGAGCGCGTCCACAGTGCGCCCGCCCTGGGCAAGCAGGTCCAGCAGCTCCAGACGCTTTCCGTTGGCCAGCGCCTTTCCGCTGGCCGCGAACGCGTCGTACAGCCGCGACTTCGTTTCGCTCTTCGTGTTCTCCGACATGGCACCCTCCATAAATCTATGGATTATTGTAGTTGAGTCTTGAGGGCGTGACCACACGTCCCCGTTCCGAGATCTTGGAGGACGCCGTGGGCTTCGCGGACGATCACCTCATCCCGCTGGTCGATGAAGGGCTGGCAACAGCGCCTATCTGCTCGACCTCGGTGACGGCCGCGCGCTGGCTGTCGACGCAAGCCGTGACCTGCGCGCTCTGCACGGGGCGGCCGAGCGGCGCGGCCTGGCGGTTGCGTTCGCCGCGGATACGCATCTGCACGCCGACTTCCTCTCCGGCGCCGTCCAGCTCGGCCGGGACACCGGCGCCACGATCCTGGCCTCCGCCGCCGGACGGCGCGCCTTCGAGCACCACGGCCTGGCGGACGGCGACGAGGTCGACCTCGGCGGGCTGACGCTGCGGGCGTTTGCCACCCCCGGGCACACCGACGAGCACCTGTCCTTCCTGCTCCTGGACGGCTCCCGCGAGCTCGGGGTGTTCACCGGCGGGTCGCTGATCGTGAACTCCGCCGCCCGCACCGACCTCCTCGGCCCGGAGCGGACGGAGGAACTCGCCCGCGCCCAGTACCGGTCCCTGAAGCGGCTGACCGCCCTGCCGGACAAGACCGCGGTCTGGCCCACCCACGGCGCCGGCTCCTTCTGCTCCGCCCCGCCCGGCACCGAGCGCACCACCACCATCGGCGCACAGAAGCAGGCCAACCCCCTGCTCGGCGCACTGGATGAGGACACCTTCGTGGCTCAGCTGATCGCGAGCCTGGGCACCTACCCCGCCTATTTCGACTGGCTGGGCGAGATCAACCGGCGCGGCCCGGTGGTGCTGACCGCGCAGCCGCTGCTCCCCTCCCTGTCCGCACAGCAGGTCCGGGCCCTGATAGCCGACGGCGGCCACGTCGTCGACGTCCGCCCGGCCGCCGACTACGCCGCCGGCCACATCCCCGGCTCTCTGTCCATCCCGCTGCGCGACCAGTTCGCGACCTGGCTCGGCTGGCTCCTGCCCGACACCGCCCCCCTGGC
>DOWQ01000577.1 GCA_003519485.1 Streptomyces sp.
CGCGGAGGAGCTGTGCCGGGCCGCGGCCGGCGGCACCACCGACCACACGGTCGTCACCGATCCGGCCGGCCAGCGCGCCCTGTGGCGCATCCGTGAGGACGCCTCCGGGACGGCCACCCGGATGCCGGGCGGCGGGGAGGCGTGGCCGGGCTGGGAGGACTGCGCCGTCCCGCCGGCCCGCCTCGGCGGCTATCTGCGGGACTTCCGCGCGCTGCTGGGCGAGCACGGGCTGCGCGGGACTCCGTACGGGCACTTCGGCGACGGCTGTATCCACGTACGGATCGACTTCGACCTGCTGACCGCCCCCGGCATCGCCCGCTTCCGGGACTTCTCGGGCGACCTCGCCGACATCGTCGTCGCCCACGGCGGCTCGCTGTCCGGCGAGCACGGCGACGGGCAGGCGCGCGCCGAGCTCCTGCCGCGCATGTACGGCGACGAGATGGTCGGTGCCTTCGGCGCCTTCAAGGACCTGTGGGACCCGGCGGGCGGCCTCAACCCCGGGATGCTCGTCCGGCCGCACCGGCTCGACGAGAACCTGCGCTTCGCCGTCCTCCCGGAGCGGCCGGTGGAGGCGGCCTTCGGCTATCCGCACGACGACGGGGACTTCTCGGCGGCGGTGCGCAGGTGCGTCGGCGTCGCCAAGTGCCGTACCGCCACCGTGTCCGGGGACGCCGTGATGTGCCCGTCCTTCCGCGCCACCGGTGAGGAGCAGCACTCCACGCGCGGCCGGGCGCGGCTGCTGCACGAGATGCTCGCGGGCGAGNNGACCTGTGCCTGTCCTGCAAGGGCTGCCGCAGCGACTGCCCGGTCGGGGTGGACATGGCCACGTACAAGGCGGAGTTCCTGCACCACCACTACGAGGGGCGGGTGCGGCCCGCCGCGCACTACTCGATGGGGCTGCTGCCGGTGTGGCTGCGGGCGGCGGCCCCGGTGGCGCCGCTGCTGAACCGGCTGACGCGGGTGCGTCCGCTCGCGTCCGTGGCGAAGCGGATCGGCGGGATCGCCCCGGAGCGGACCGTCCCGGAACTGGCGCCGCGGACCCTCACCCGGTGGTGGCGGAAGCGGCGGGCTGCCGGCCCCGACCGTGCTGCCGGCCGGACGGTCGTGCTGTGGCCGGACACGTTCACCGACCACCTCTCGCCGTCCGTCGGGCGGTCGGCCGTCGCCGTGCTGGAGGCCGCCGGGCTGCGGGTCGTACTGCCGCCGAAGCGGGTGTGCTGCGGGCTGACCTGGGTGTCGACCGGGCAGCTCGACGGCGCGCGGAAGGTCATGCGGCGCACGCTTGACGTCATGGCGCCGGCCCTGGAGGCGGGCCTGCCGGTCGTCGCCCTGGAGCCGAGCTGCGCGGCGGCCCTGCAGACCGATCTGCCCGAACTGCTGTCGGACGACCCCCGCGCGGCGCGGCTGGCGGCGTCGGTGAAGACCTTCGCACAGGCGCTCGACCAGTACGCCCCGGACTGGGAGCCGCCGCGCCTGGACCGCCCGGTCGCCGGGCAGACGCACTGCCACCAGCACGCGGTCATGGGGGACGAGGCCGAGCGCAAGCTCCGCGAGCGGGCCGGGCTGACGGGCGCCCTGAGCGGCGGTTGCTGCGGCCTGGCCGGCAACTTCGGCTTCGAAAAGGGTCACTACGACGTGTCGGTGGCCTGCGCGGAGGAGCAGCTGCTGCCGTCCGTACGGGACGCGGGCCCGGACGCCGAGATCCTGGCCGACGGCTTCTCCTGCCGCACCCAGCTGGAACAACTGTCCGGCACCCGCGCCCGCCACCTCGCGGAGGTCCTGGCGGAGCGGCTCTGAGCACCGCCACTCCGCCGGGGTGCCGGACTCAACGTCCGTCGGCCGAGGGTGCGGTGCCGGACATCGCTGCCGTGTTTTTCGCTGTGGGGGCGGGAGACAGGCCGTGGCGGCGGCCACCCAGGACGCGTTCGGAGACCTGGCGTTCCAGTCACGGGCGGAAGGCGTCGCCCGCGCGGCGGGCGGCGACGGCCCGGCGGGTGTCCTCGGCCATGAGGTCGGCGTTGATGGCTGCGGCGGCGTGGTTCCCGGCGGCGACCGAGCCGATGACGTGCTCGGTCGGCGTGGCGACATTGCCCGCCACCCACACGCCCGGCACGGCCGTCTCCCCCGTGGGGCCGCCGGGGATGTACGTGCCGATCACCGTCCCGGCGATCTCCTGCCCGACCGGCTCCAGGCCGAGGGTGGCCAGGAACCCGGCGCGGGCCGCGAGGCGCGGGGCCACGGCCAGGGCCCGGCAGGGGACCACGGTGCCGGCGGCCAGCCGCACCCCGGACAGCCGCCCGTCCGTCTGTTCCAGGGCGCTCACCTCACCGTCCACCACCGCGATACCGCGGGCAGCGAGCTGCTCGTACTCCTCGTCGCCCGGCTCGGGGCCGGTGTGCAGGAAGAGGGTGACGCTCTCGCTCCACTGACGCCACATCAGGGCCTGGTGCACCCCGAGCGGCCCGGTCCCCAGAATCCCGATGGCCAGGTCGCGTGCTTCCCATCCGTGGCAGTACGGGCAGTGCAGGACGTCCCTGCCCCACAACTCGGCCAGCCCGGCCACCTCGGGCAGCTCGTCGACCAGTCCCGTCGTCACCAGCAGCCGCCTGCCGTGCACCGCGCTGCCATCGGCCGGCCGGACGGTGAAGCCCGTCGCGTCCCGCTCGGCGGACGTGACGGTGCCTTCTTCGATCCGTCCGCCGTAGGAGCGCACCTCCTCGCG
>DOWQ01000589.1 GCA_003519485.1 Streptomyces sp.
GGCGGGGCGGCCGGGCGGGCGGACCGGCGGTGCGGATGGCGGGCGGGCGGCGGTGCCGACCGGTGGGCGGGCGGCGGAAAGGCGATTTCCGGTTCCCCGGCACCGGTCGAACCGGCATACGATTCGGGGGCCCGTGAGCCGTACTGCCCGATCCGCAGGGGAATTGGACGCACTCGTGATATCTGGCCGCCGGACCGCTGTCGCAGCCGCTGCTCTGTTCGCCGTCACCGCCTGCTCGCCCGGCGTGCTGGGAGGCGGCGGCGAGGAAAAGGCCGGAGCGCCCTCCGCGTCCGCCGGCGGTGAGGCCGGACCGGCGCTGGAGGCCGTCGAGGCGCTGGAGGTCAAGGGGCGGGCTCCCAGGACGGGTTACGAGCGTGATCGGTTCGGCTCGCCCTGGGCCGATGTCGACGGCAACAGCTGCGGGACCCGCGACGACATTCTCGAACGCGACCTGGAGAACGTCCGCTACCGGGACGGTGACTGCGTCGTGGTGTCCGGGACGCTCGCCGACGACCCGTACACGGGCCAGAGCGTGGAGTTCGAGAAGGGCCGCAGCGAGGTGGACATCGACCATCTGGTCGCACTCTCGGACGCCTGGCAGAAGGGTGCGGGGCAGTGGAAGCCGAGCAAGCGGATAGCGCTGGCCAACGACCTTATGTTGGCAGTGTAGATGTCTCACGGTGATGTGTCTCAGGGGCGGGGTGGCCGCTTGTCCAGGTGGTGTCTAACGAGCGGCGTGCTGCATGCCGGCGCTGCACTGGCTGCCGGGGCCGTCCTGACAGGCTGCACGGGAGGCGGACTCTCCGACGAGAGTGGTTCATCAGGCGGCGGCTCGTCAGCGTCCGCCAAGTACGGAACCAGCCCCTTGGCCGACCCCGACGGAACGAAGCCCGGGCTGGCCCCGATCTCGTCCGAGACGGACGAGGCGACAGCGCGTGAGCTGATCACCAAGCTGTCGACCAAGGGACGAGGGCCGAAGACGGGCTATGACCGCGACGAGTTCGGCTACGCGTGGATGGACACGGCGGACGGTGTGCCGCTGGCGCGGAACGGTTGTGACACCCGGAACGACTTGCTGAAACTCCATGGTCGCAACGTCGAGTTCCGTGCCGGTTCGGACTGTGTCGTCGTCTCGATGGACCTGTACGACCCGTACACCGGCAAGGACATCGCCTGGAAGAAGGCGAAGGCCACCGAGGTGCAGATAGACCACGTGGTGCCGTTGTCGTACGCCTGGCAGATGGGCGCCGCCCGCTGGGGCAAGGAGAAGCGGCAGCGGCTGGCCAATGACGTGCTGAATCTCCTGCCGGTCTCGGGCTCGACGAACTCCGCCAAGCGGGACTCGGGCCCGGCGTCGTGGCTGCCGCCCAACAAGGCGGTCCGGTGCTCGTACGCGGTGCGGTTCGCGCAAGTGGCAGCCAAGTACGAACTGCCCGTGACGTCGGCGGACAAGACCATGATGCTGCAGCAGTGCAGCGCTTGAGGTTCCAGAGGTTCGGCAGCTCTGCAGGCCGTTGCTGTCAGGCTTGGGCACCCTCGTTCTCGTCTTCGCAGGCATCCTTTGGACCACAACACCAGGAGAAACCAGTGTCGTACCCGCAACCGCTCACCGCTGAGGAGAAACTCGCCGACGCGAAGAAGCAGCTGAGCCTCCCGCGTATCGTCGTGATCTGCGGTTCCACCCGCTTCATGACCGAGATGATCGAGGCCGATCTGCGGGAGACCAAAGCCGGAAAGATTGTCGTCAAGCCGGGCTGTGACATGAAGTCGCCGCACGAACTTTGGTCCGATCCTGTCGAGGCCGAGGCGCTGAAGGTTCGACTCGACGATCTGCACCGGGCGAAGATCCGGCTCGCTGATGAGGTGCTCGTAGTCGGCGACTACATCGGAGACAGCACTCGAGCCGAAATCGCCTACGCCCGGTCGCTGGGCAAGCCCGTGCGGTTCACGCACCCCGAAGTCGACCCCGGCGTCTGACCGCCCACCCCGGGCTGGATGCGTGGCAGCGCTACCTTCAGCAGCCGGAGAGCGCGACAGGACGGCGTGAGTGAGTCAGGGCTGCACTGGTGATGAGCCCGCGGCCGTCCTGGCACCTTTGAGCTGCTTGACCACCCCTGCCTGCTTCCCGGCAAGCTGAGCGTGAAGGCGACGGGCGTCCGATTCCAACTCGGCGTTCCTCAGGGCGAGGATCTGGATTTGGTTCGCGTACGCCGCGACGGTGGCACGCAACTCCCGGATCTCGACGCCCTTCTCCCGGCGGAGTTCCCGCTCGGACTGTTTCAGGCGCGCGACTTCCTGCCTGAGCTCGTCGGACTCAGGACGCCTGGCCTCGGGTGAGCTGAGAATCCCCTTGATGACTGCCGCGACGGGAGAGCGGTAGTACGAGGCTCGGGAGACGCCTGCCTCGGCGGCGATGTTCACTGCTGAGGTGCTGCCGTCGGTGATCTCGGGGCGGCCGAGCATGAGCTGCTCGAAGGCGCGCATGATCCGCTGGTCGATGTAGGTCAGGCCGGTGTTCTCCCGGGCCAGGCGTGCGAAGGCGGTGCGGACGGCTTGAAGGGTCTCGTCCATGGAGCCGGTCATCGTCAGGAGTCCTCGTGGTCGATCTCGGCGATCAGGCGGGTGAGAGTGGCCAGGTGTTCGGCGATGGCGAGATGCTGGAGTCGCGGGAGGTCGGTGGCCTCGCCGAGTTCGGCCCGGGCCATGCCGTGTGCTCGTTCCAGGCGGGGAAGGTGGACGGCGGAGCGGCGTGAGTTAGGGCAGTTCATGCACATGTCGAGCATGGGGACGGGGCGTCCCAGTGGCTTGGCCCGCTTGCGGCACACGGCCGTCTCCGCCTGGTAGAAGCAGTCGTTCAGCACGCCGGGATGCAGGGTCTTCGTCAGGTGGTGCAGCAGCGTTCTTAGCCGGGAGGGGCTGGCCACCACACCCGGCAGGTCGCCGAGTTCGCTGCGGATGCGGTCGAACTCGACCTCGATGCGCCGGGCGGCACCGCCCGCTGAGGGGCCGCCGTCGTTCCAATCGTGGTAGAGGTCCTCGACGTAATCGAGCTTGGCCACGGCCTCCTCGGCCGCGACCTCGTCGGCGAAACCGGAGGCGGACGTTCCCGCGTAGCCCTCGAACATGGTGATCGCGGCGTGCTTGTATTGGCGGGCGCCCGCGACCACGCCGAAGGGCTGGTGCGCGATGTGCCAGGCGAGGGTCCGGCGGAACTGCCGGGTGTCGAAGGCCCATGGAAGAGCTGTGGACTCTGCTACTGCTGCCTCTTCCGCTGTGTCGTTCTGAACCGCGGCGTCGGTGATCGGGCCGGTATCGGGCGGTGGGGCTGCTGTGATCGTGGGTACGTAGAGCCCCTCCGGTGTGCTGAACAGCTCGTTGAGATGGTCCCGGAAAGCCCGGATGCGGCGTGGCATGTTGCTGAGCAGCACGTACCCGTTGCGCCCACCGCCGTCGTGGCCGAAGAGGTGGCTGGGGTCGTCGTTGATCTCGCGGAGTACGGCGACGGCCCGGTGGACGACATCCAGCACGACCCATTCGGCTTCCTCCCCGCTCAGGTCGCGCCCCTTGCCCTTGTAGACCCGACCCCGGAGTTTGTACCGGGTCCGTCCGTCGGCTCCGCGCTCCGTGATGGCGCAGTCCCGGCCCAGCTCACGCACCTCCACGTCCCGCATCCCCGACAAGTAGGCGATGACGATCCAGCAGGCCGTGCGCAAGAAGGACAGCTCGTTGGCCAGGGTGAAGGGGCTGAGCCTCGGCCGCCAGGGGCCGGCCGAGCCGGACCATGGCGACATCGGTGTGTCGAGCCCGCCCTCCTCGTAGCCGATCTCCTTCCCCGCCTCGACCGCGAGCGCAAGCACTTGTGACGTCTTGGCGACGCCGGCGAGGAGGGAGACGAGGCTGTGGTTGGGCACCTGTGGCACGCCGTCGACGACGACGGCGCCGGGCACGGTGTGGGCCGTCCCGAGCGGTACTGCGGGGATGCCCCGCCCGGCCTCGCGCCGTTCGGCGATGAAGGACAGCACACGTTCCCGTGCCTGGCCCTGGACCAGACAGCGGCTGTCGCGTGCCGTTTCGAGCGCGTCGATCTCTTTCTGGGCGGCGAGGATGTCCCCGCTCGCCGTCTCCACGTAGAAGATTGCCGCTCGCAGCAGGGGAGCGAGGACCTCCTCAGGGATGCGGGGCGTGGTGTTCTCGCCCTTTACGCGCTGGAGTCCGACGACACCGTAGGCGCTCCGGCCGTTCCACGGCAGGACGCCCAGCCTGGCCTCGGACAGGAACGGTCCGTGGGCCGACAAGTGCTTCAGGAAGGTCACGTTGCGAACCGCGGTGTGCGGGCTGCTCTTCCACCTCTTCAGCGCGGCGTCCAGGTGGGTGTGTTCCACGTCGGGCAGTCGTGCGGCGCTCACGGCCTGCAGATCCTCCATGACGACGATGAACGTGCGCAGCTCGGTGGCTGCTGTCGTCGCCTTGAGCGGCCCCAGGCCCAGCGAACCCCTGTTCAGGCGGGAGGCGATGTACTCCTTCGCCGCGCGTCGCGTCACAGGGTCGACGATCTGTGTGAAGTCGAGCCGCCACGTCCGCCAAGTGCGGGGGAGCACGCACCGTAGGTCCCAGATGTCCTCGGCCAGGCGCGGGCCACGGCCCGGCAGCCCGACCGTGAGGCGCTTGGGGAGCACGAACTCCGCGGAGCCCTCGGACGGTGTCAGGTCCTGCTGCTCCGACCTGGGGTGGGGTACGGCAGTCACGAGATGACCTCCAGAAAGGACGAAGGCAGGAGCAGGCGATCACCATCGGCCTCGGCGATGGCCTGGGCCGTGGCGAGTTGTCGCGTACTGAAGCGGGCACGGACACCATGGACGATGCGACCCCATGCGAGACCGAACCGTGCATCCCACTCGGCGGTGGGGTACTCCTCGCGCTGCCGCTCCAGGAAGTCCAGGAAGGACAGCAGACTCGGCAGGTGACGGCTGGTGAACACCGCGTTCGGGCACTCCAGACAGCCCCAGGCCGGGACCGGGCAGGCGGCTCCCGGCTTGCGGGCGAACGGGGAGGCGAAGAAGTCGCGGCAGGAGGCGAGCCACACGTCCTGCTCACCGGAGAGTGCCGACTCGATCTCCTGCGCGCTCAGCGCGGCCTCACCGTCGTCGAGTCGACCGCCGACGTCCGAGAGCACCACCGGCGGGGCCAGAGCCGCGCCGAGCGCCTGTTCAAGACCTGCCTCCACCGCCCGCTCGTGCGTTTCCTTGTGGGCATCGATATCGGCGTAGTGCTTCGCCGCGACCGGCCGGGTGTGACCGGATGCGAAGTCCTCCAGCACCCCGCCGGCCCTCAGGTACTGCCGGGACTTGACGGTCTTGCGTACTCGGCGCAGGTCAAGGGCGACGGGTTCGCCGTTGCTGTCGGTGAGGCGGTCGAGCCCCCGCCTGGACATCCACTCCCGCGTCGCGCCCGACCATGGGGTCAGCCCGCCAAAGGGTGCGCGTGCTTGTCCGTGGCTGCTGACGTCGCACCAGAGCGCGTCGGTGCCGACCAGGTCACGTGTCCTCTTCGTGAGACGCAAGGCCAGCCGGATCACGCCGCCGGGAAAGTGCAGCGAGCCGCCGTCGGAGACCCTGATCGTCTTGTGCGTGGAGCCCGGGGCACGCTTCTTGACGTAGGCGACGCTGACGAAGCCGCGTGCCGGGCTGACCAGACAGTCTGAGCGCAACTGCCGGAGGCTCTCGGGTTCCATACCCGTCTGGCAGGCCAGCAGGAGGAGGAAGGGCACCAGGTCCCGCGCAGTGAGGTGGAGACGGCCGTTGAGCTCCGGTCTGCCGCCCAAGGGTCGCAGGATCTTGTACGAGATGTCGTCGGCGGTCAACGGCCCGTGGTGGGCGATGTACCAGAGGACGTTCTCCACTCGGTCCCAGCCGTGCTGACGTGGGTCACGGCCGGTGGCTGCCAGCTTCTCGCCCTCCAGGATCCGGTCGCGGATGCGGGCGATGTCGTCCCGGGCGGCACTCTCCAGCGCGTCCAGCACCGGGAACGGATACGCGTCGAGCGGTTTCGTCGCCCGGTGGGCTGAGGCCGATGTGAATCCCAGCCGTGCATGAAAGGTGGCGTCGAAGGCGTCGGGGTGCGCCTCGTGCACCAGCTTCAGCAGCCGCACGAGGTACGTCATGGTGAGGTACGGCTCCTTGCTCCGCTCCCCGTACTGGATGATCAGCTTCTGCTCGAACGCGTCCAGGAGGTCGGGGGCCAGGTCACCGAGGTGCAGATCAGCGGCGGCCGCAGGCAATGCCGCGGCGGTGAACTCGACGAACTCACGGATGCGCCTGACGACGTAGCGGACGCCGTTGCGGTCACGCATGGTGCCGGGGCTGCTGATGACATCGGCGAGGGCACCGGCCAGGGCGCGGGTGAGACGCGGACAGGGAAGCTCCGACAGATCGATGTGCTCGGGAGTTCCGTCCAGATCCACGGCGAAGACCACGGGGCCGATCGACGGTACGGGATCCGCCGGGGCAGGGGCGTTGACCGCGGCGGGGAAGCGGACGCGGCGCGGGCTCACTGGTAATCCTCCGTCTCCGGGCGCACCTGCTCGAAGGCTGCGGCCTGTTCGTCCCAGTCGTCGAGAGCCGCAAGAACGATCTCCTGGGCCTCGTCCAGCACGTCCAGGTAGGTGTAGACCGTCGCCTCGTGACGGTGGCCCAACAGCAGCTGGAGCCTGCGCAGAGGGTTGCCGATGAGCAGGCGTTTCACCTCGGCGTGCGTGAACCGTCGGTCCTCCTGCATGCCCAGCGCCCGGACCGTCTGCCGCAGCAGGAGGCCGAGCATGTGGACGGCGAAGGAGTGCCGCAGGGTGTGCGGGTGGACATCGAAGTCAAGGCCGAGGGCT
Organism: Streptomyces sp.; assembly: GCA_003519485.1. Lineage (GTDB taxonomy): Bacteria > Actinomycetota > Actinomycetes > Streptomycetales > Streptomycetaceae > Streptomyces. The sequence goes on from DOWQ01000589.1 coordinate 6,878, forward strand.
GAGCACCGCTCGTTCGCCCGCCGGAACACCGACTGCCAGGTGCTGGCGCGGAGCGGCAGCCCGTTCTCCCCCAGCCACAGCCACAGGGGTCCGCTGGCACGGCCGTTGCCGTCGAGCTGCAGGAGCCGTGCCCGGTCCATCGTGCCGATCCGCGAATACGACCAGCTGGTGCCGGACTCGAGCGCCAGGGCGTGCCGGTTCGCCCGGCGCACCGGAAGCCGATCCGCGCACGCCTCGTACACCCCCTCGACGCGCCGCCGCTGCACGAGCTCGTCCCGCTCGATACCGACGTAGTGGTGCAGGTCGCGGGCGACCCGGGGGCGGACATACACCGTCCGTGCCCTGTTGCGCTTAGCCACGGCGGCCGAGACAGTGATGTCGCCGAGCACACGTCTTCCGGTGACCGGCGGCAGTTCCGCCGTCAGCAGGCTCGTGGCTTCGCCCAGGCGCATGCCGGTACAGATCAGCAAGTCTGCGAAGAGGGCGTTGCGTTCGCCGTTCCGTCCCCGCCAGGCGGGATCGGGGGAGCCGTCCGGCAGCAGCCCCCGCAGGCCGATGTCCCGCCAGAGCATGAAGTCCTCGTGCGACAGGAACCTGATCGGCTGCCGGGGCACCTCGAGCTCGGCGGCGGCGTTGACCCGAACCCGCTTCGGTCCCTGCGGCGATACCACGGTCTTGTCGACGTACCGGAACGGCTCGGCAGGTAGCAGTTCCTCGTACAGCGACCACTGCACCCACTTGTCGAGCGCCGCGATTGCCCGGTTCCAGGTCGCCACCGACACCTTGCCCTGCCCGCCACCGTGCAGCCGTACGGCTTTGTAGGCGCGCAGGTCGGCGCCGTCCGAGTCCCAGATGGATTTGCCGCTCCGGGACTCGTGGAGGAAGCGGCAGTAGAGCATGACGTCGGTGCTGTAGGCGATGCGGCTGTTCTCCGATCGCACGCCCCAGTTCTCCAGGTCGCGGAGGAACCGGTTGAGGTGGAGGTCGTAAGTGCCGTCGGGGCCGAGGATGAAAGGTCTGTGGTCATCGGCCCCGGCTCGGCGGAGCACAGCGCTCGCGTCGAAGGGAAGTTCATCCTTCGGGGAAGGGCTGAGCACCGTCCTATGGAGGAGAACCGTCGACTCCACGTCGGTACCAGCATCGTCGGAGTCCGTCGTGTGCAAATCGCCCTCCCCCTGTGAGACATGTCGTACGCACAGATAACGGGGCGACTGGTGAGACAGTTACGGGTGCCGACATAAACGACCCGCTGAATCTCCTCGCGGTCGAGGCGGGCGCGAACCGCAGCAAGGGCGACGGTGACACGGCCAGCTGGCTGCCGCCCGACAAGAGTTACCGCTGTTCGTACGTCGCCGGGCAGGTCGCCGTGAAGAAGAAGTACGAGCTGTGGGTGACGGCCGCGGAGCGGGGCGCGATGAGGCGGGTGCTCGCCGGCTGTCCGGATCAGCGGCTGCCCACCGGCGGCAGCCCGACGGAGGCGCCGGCCCGATTCAGCGCGAACTGAGGCGCCGGGCACGGAATCCGTCGGTGCTGGTGAGGGGCTCCGTGCTGATGTCGGTGCCCGTCCTGTCGACGTTCGTTCCCGCGCGGACAGGATCGGTCCGTACGTCCGGCCGGTGACGCGGTGAGACCGCCCCTGGGGGCGGCCTCGGTTGTCGTGCGGTGGTGTGCGTGGTCCGGCGGGGGTGGGATGGCGGCCCGGCCGCGGGGTTCGGCCGGGACGCCGGCTCAACCGCTGCCCCGGCCGGACGCGGTCGCCGCGGGCGGAGCGCTCCCGGGGGACTGCTGTTCGGAGTGCGGGAAGCGGATGGTGTCCGGCCCGTCGTTCCTCGCACCATGTGCGGTCAGCCCCACCGCGGCGGCGATACAGAGTGCCGCCACGGTGACGCGCTCGGCGCGTGCGCGGTCGGGATTGCGCATGAGTGCCTCCGTGGACGCGTGGGGTACCGCTCCTGGTGACGGAAAATCAGGGCTTGAGGTTCCACTGGTTGCTGTCGTAGTCCCAGCCGGGGCTGACCTCGACGTCCAGGCTCGCCGCGTCGGCGGGGGTGTCGAAGGCGTAGTCGGCCGAGGCGGTCTTGCCGGGCAGGACCGTGCCGCTGAAGCCCTCGCCGACCTTGTCGTCGAAGATGCTCTCGGCGGCCTTGCCGTCCTTGCCGGCGCGGGCGTCGACGGTGACGAGGGACGCGTCGAACTTCTCGTCGCCGCTGTTCACGATCGTCACGGTGACCTTGTACGCCTTGTTCCCGGGCTCGTGCCCGATCGAGAACTCGTCGGGCGTGTACGGCGACGGGTTGGAGACGGACACCTCGATGCCGCCCTCGTAGGCGGCGATGTCACCCGCGGCGAAGGTCTCGGCGGCGTCCCCCGAGCCGGCGTCCTTGCCCTTGTCCTTGTTCTTGTCCTCGCCCTTGGACGAGGCGTCCTTGTTCTTCTCGGCGACGGAGGCGTCGTCGACGGACTTGCTGATCTCGTTGACGGCGTCGTCGACCGCGTTGAAGGTGAGGACGACTCCGACGACCGACAGGATCAGCGAGGCCAGGCCGAGGACGGCACCCGTGGTGGCGATCCCCTTGTTCGTCGCCTGTCCGCGCTTGGCCCGGCCGCGTCCGCTGAGGCCCAGAACCAGCGCGAGGATGCCCAGGATTCCGGCGAGCCAGAACATGAACGGGATGAGGCCGGCGCAGGTGCCGATGATGCCGAGGGTCAGCGCGGCGATGCCCAACCCGTTGCGGGCGGCAGGGGCCATGGGCGCGCCCATCGGCGGCTGAGGCTGTTGGGGCCCCTGGGGGCCGTACATCTGCTGGGACATGGTGTGCCTTTCGGAACAGGCGAGCGGTTCGGCTCGTGAAGCGATGAGCTCATCAGATCAGAGCCTGTGAACCTAGTCAACATGTTTCGAGTATTGGCAAACATGCACATCGTGTATGCAGGTGCGCAGAATACGGTTGTAGGTTCAGGTCACAGTAGTAAGGTCTGGACCAGTCCGAACAAGGAGCCAGTGATGCCGGACAATGCGGCAGAGGTGACCGCAGCCGGGATCGCTCGGTTCGCCGGCGTGGGCCGGGCCGCCGTCAGCAACTGGCGGCGCCGCCACAGCGACTTCCCGAGGCCCGTCGGCGGCAGTGTCAGCAGCCCGTCCTTCGCCCTGCCCGAGGTTGAAGAATGGCTGCGTGAACAGGGGAAACTATCGGATGTCCCGCTCCGGGAGCGGGTCTGGCAACAGCTCCGCGGGCACCCCGCCGGCACCGCCACCGCGCTGCGCCACGCGGGCGCGCTGCTGCTGCTCGTACAGGACCGGCCCGAAGTGTCGCGGCGCCTCGCGGCCGGCTCCGACCGGCAGCTCGCCGGGCTGCTGCCCGCCGCCCTCGGCCCTGTGCTCTTCGCCCGGCTCGGCCCGGGCCACCCTGTACACACTCCGGACTGTGCC
>DOWQ01000019.1 GCA_003519485.1 Streptomyces sp.
GCCGCGTCAGCACCGGCCGCGTCGGAGTCGCCGCGTCAGCGTTCGCCGCCGGGCACCCACAGGACGTCCCCGACCTCCTTGTTGGCGACCCGGGCGAAGATGAACAGCAGGTCCGAGAGCCGGTTCAGGTAGGTCGCCGCCAGCGGGTTCATGACGTCCCCGTGGATCTCCATGGCCGCCCAGGTGGAGCGCTCGGCGCGCCGTACGACCGTGCACGCCTGGTGCAGCAGCGCCGCGCCGGCCGTGCCGCCCGGGAGGATGAAGCTGCGGAGCTTCTCCAGCTCCTCCAGGAAGCGGTCGCAGTCCGCCTCCAGCTTGTCGATGTACGACTGTTCGACCCGCAGCGGCGGGTACTTCGGCTCCTCGACGACAGGGGTCGCGAGGTCCGCCCCCACGTCGAATAGATCGTTCTGCACCCGGACGAGGACCTTGACGACCTCCTCCGGCAGCGAGCCGAGCGCGATGGCCGTACCGATGACGGCGTTGGCCTCGTTCGCGTCGGCGTACGCGCCGATCCGCGGATCGGTCTTCGCGGTGCGGCTCATGTCGCCGAGAGCGGTCGTGCCGCTGTCGCCGGTGCGGGTGTAGATGCGGGTGAGGTTGACCATGTGCCGAGCCTAGCCACGCCCCGGCGCTCCGGAGCGTCCGTGTGCCGACCGTCACGGGCGGCGGCCCGCGGAAGGGGCCAACTGAGGGACCGCGCGGGCGGCGTGAGGGCCGGCCGTGTGATGTCCGTCATGTGAGACGTGACGCGCATCTCTTCCCTGCCTACTGGGCCCTCACGGCCGCTAGGGTCCGCCCTGAGAGACGAAAACGAGAAAATGAACAGGGCGTTAGGGGACAAGCAGTGGCCAGGAAGCTCGCCGTCATCGGGGCCGGACTCATGGGTTCCGGCATCGCGCAGGTCTCCGCCCAGGCGGGCTGGGACGTGGTGCTCCGTGACGTCACCGACGCCGCGCTGACCCGTGGCACCGACGGCATCAAGGCCTCGTACGACAAGTTCGTCTCCAAGGGCAGGCTCGACGCCACCGACGCCGCGGCCGCGCTGGACCGGATCAGCACCACCACGGACCTCGACGCCGTCGCCGACGCCGACGTCGTCGTGGAGGCCGTCTTCGAGCGGATCGAGGCCAAGCAGGAGATCTTCCGCGCCCTCGACGGCATCGCCAAGGACGGCGCGGTGCTGGCCTCCAACACCTCCGCCATCCCGATCACCAAGATCGCCGCGGTGACCGGCCGCCCGGAGCAGGTCGTCGGCACGCACTTCTTCTCGCCGGTGCCCATGATGCAGCTCTGCGAGCTGGTCCGTGGATTCAAGACGAGCGACGAAACCCTTGCCGCCGCCCGGGAGTTCGCGGAGAGCACTGGTAAGACCTGTATCGTCGTCAACCGCGATGTGGCCGGGTTCGTCACCACCCGTCTCATCTCGGCGCTGGTCGTCGAGGCGGCGAAGCTCCAGGAGTCGGGCGTGGCCTCCGCCGAGGACATCGACACCGCGTGCAAACTGGGCTTCGGACACGCCATGGGGCCGCTGGCCACCGCCGACCTCACCGGCGTGGACATCCTGCTGCACGCGACGAGCAACATCTACACCGAGTCGCAGGACGAGAAGTTCGCACCGCCGGAGTCCATGCGCCGCATGGTCGACGCCGGCGACATCGGCCGCAAGAGCGGTCAGGGGTATTACACCTACTGATCACCCACTGATCACACCGGCGTGCTCGTGGATCACCCGCCGGAGTGAATTCCGTATCGATTCGCTCACGGATGGCAACTTCGCCGTGTGATGGGCAGTCAGTTCTGTAGACGTTGACGAGGTAATAGCCGCACTTCCGGGAGCGCATATGCACATCAGGGGCGACCACACCGAGCTGGTCGTCGGGGGCCGCCTCGACGTCCGCAGCGCGGCGGACGCCCGTACGGTGCTGCACACCGCCGTGGACACCGGGCGGGGTGACCTCGTGCTGGACCTGACCGAGCTGGACTCCTGGGACGCCACCGGCCTCGGCGTCATCATGGGCGTGCACCGCCGGGCCGGCCGAGGCGGCAGGCGGCTCGTGCTGCGCGGTGTGCCGCCCCAGATGCAGCGTCTCCTCGTCGCCACCCGGCTGCACCGCATCCTCGCGATCGAGGGCGGCCTGGAGGCGGAGGCGTTGCCGCGCGTCTGACGGCGCTTCGGGCGGTCCGCGGTTCGGGCGGGTCCCGGCAGCCGGGGCAGCGACCAGCCGGGGCAGTCGCGGCCGTTCGGGCGGTTCCGGCGGTTCGTGGTAAGAACCGTTTCCGGAGCGGCCCGAAGCGGTTGCAGCAGGCATTCCGCCGGGCTGCGCAACCGGCGGCGATACGGCGGGCCTTCGCGGATGCACACAACTCAATAACAGTCCGGGCGGCGTGTGCCACCTCCTGCTTCCCGGATACTGTGCAACGGTCTAAGGTTCGGATTCCCGCGGTATCCCACAGGTCCGCGGCCTCCCCCGGACCGGAAGCGACGGCTGGGGGCACCGCCCGGCCAGGCTGGCCGGGAACGCTGCCGACCGGGAGAGCATTCGGCATGCGACGTATCTGGGGGCTTTCTCCGTGGACCCGAACAACCGTGAGCCGGACGAGTCCGGCCACGACAACGAGCACTCCGGTGCCCCGCACCGCCAGGGTGACTCACCGGCGCGCTCGTCCCCGCACGAGGCGGCGGCTCCCGACCAGGGCAGAACCGGCCGGACCGAGATTCCGGCCGGGGGACCGGCACCCGCGCCCGTACGCACCGTCGGCCTCGTCGCCGGCGAGTACGTACTGACGGTCAACCCCCTCGACGGCAGCGAGGTCGAGGCGTGCCCGCCGGGCGACCGCCCCGCCGCCCCCGTCCGCCGCACCACGGAGGAGCGCGAGGAGCTGCGCCGCGCGGCCCTCCCTCCGGCCCCCTCCGGCCCCGTCTCGTCCGACCACTCGCTCCTGGAGCGGCAGGAGGAGCGCGAGCGACTGACGCGGCTGCTCGCCCGCGGCCGCTCCGTCCGGGTCACCGGCCCCTCCGGATCCGGCCGCAGCGCCCTCCTGGACGTCCTCGCGACCGACTGCGCCGGCCTCGCGCCGGACGGTGTCGTACGGCTCTCCGGTTACCACCGGACCGCGACGGACCTGCTGTTCGACCTGTACGCCGCCGTCCACCACACGGCCCGGCACCGGCCCGACCGGGACCGGCTCCTGGAACNNGAACTCGTACGCACCATCGGCGCCGTCGTCGTCCTCGACGACATCGAGTTCGGCGGCAGCGCGCTCGACGAGATGCTCGACGCCACCCCCGAGTGCGCCTTCCTCGTCTCCGCCACCCCCGACGTCACCGCGCNNGAAGAGGTGTTCCTCCCCGGGCTCAGCCGCGGCGCCTGCGTCGAGCTGCTCCGGCACGTCGTACGCCGCCCGCTGGTGGAGGAGGAGGAGGCCTGGGCCGCGGACCTGTGGTTCGAGTCCGAGGGCCTCCCGCTCCGCTTCGTGCAGGCCGGTGCGCTGCTGCGGCAGCGCGACGCGCTGCACGCCGAGGCGGAGGCGTTCGACGAGTACGGCCTGCGCGCCGAGGAGTCCGACGAGCAGTCCGGGGAGGGGCCGGCCACCGCCCCGGAGCGGCAGCACCTGCCGCTGCCGACCCTCGCCGAGGCCGCCGCGCCGGCCGCGCTGCTCGCCTCCCGGCTCAGCGAATCCG
>DOWQ01000680.1 GCA_003519485.1 Streptomyces sp.
GCGCGGGAGCGGGAGAGTGCCCTGGGTGCCGGCCACCCCGACTCGCTCGCCAGCCGTTGCGACGAGGCCCGCTGCCTGGAACAGCTGGGCCGGCCGGCGGAGGCCGCCGAGATCCACCGCCGGGTCGCGGCGCTGCGGCGCGGGGAGGACATCGCGGGCCGAACGGGCTGACGAGCCGACGCCGGCGGACTGACGGCGGCCGGGTCGTTCCGGCGCGGCAGCCAGGACGACTGTTCGGGCGGGTAGTCCCAGTCCGGGGACAGCTGTTCGGGCAGCGCCGTTCGACCGGGGATGTCGGGCGAAGAGCTTTCGGATCGGCACGAGCTGTCCCGAGGGATTCGGTCGGACATCAGTACGCACGAGCGGCCCGGACGCGCCACCCCAGTGGTTGCCCCGCCGGGCCGACCGAGCGGCCCGGCCGTGCAGCTCCGCGCAGGACGGCACAGTTCAGGCGGACCGGTCCCGCGGCGCGGTGTCCCGGTCCGAGGCCGGCCAGACGTACGGAAGATCGTCCGGCACGCCCGGGAAGTGCGGCCCGTAGTGGCCGGGGTCCTTGCGCAGCAGCGAGGAGCGGTGGCTCCGGTGGAAGTCGGGGTCGCCGAGCCACGGCGGCAGCTCACCGGCGATCCCCAGCTCCTCCTGGAGCCGGGGCTCGACACATCCCGTGGCATGGACGAGGTCGGCCATCAGGGTGGCCGCGCAGGTGTCCTGACGGCCCGTCCCGCACCAGACCGCGCAGATGTCCAAGCCGTAGCGCACGAGCGCCTCCTCGTACCCGGTCCACATCCGGACGGCCGGGTGCCGGCGCCAGCCGTACCCCGGAACCGTCAGGCCGCGCAACACCTGGATGGTCTCCACCCGCTGCTTGCCCAGCCGGCGCTGGTCGAGCACCCGGGCGGTCTCGGCGAACCCGGGGAACGGCAGGAACGTCTGCATGGTCCTCCTCCCGGCCGCGTCGCGCGCCGCAGCCCGGCCCGTATGCCCGGCTGCGGTGATTTTCCCAGCGCCGGGCGCGGGCCGCGACCCAGCGGCCGGTGCGCCGCCGCCGGACGCGTGATAGCAAGAGCCCCATGCCAGCCAAGGACGCGTACGACGCCGTCATCGTCGGCGGTGGTCACAACGGCCTCGTCGCCGCCGCCTACCTCGCCCGCGCAGGGCGCAGCGTGCTGCTCCTGGAGCGCCTGGACCACACCGGCGGCGCGGCCGTCTCCAGCCGCCCCTTCGCCGGGGTCGACGCCCGGCTCTCGCGCTACTCGTACCTGGTCAGCCTGCTGCCCCGGGAGATCGTCCGCGAGCTGGGGCTGCGCTTCGCCGTCCGCCGCCGGTCGGTCTCCTCGTACACGCCGGCCGTCCGCGGCGGCCGTGACACCGGACTGCTCATCGACAGCGCCGGCGGCGCCCGCACGCGCGAGGCGTTCGCCCGGCTCACCGGGTCCGACCGGGAGTACGAATCCTGGCAGCGCTTCTACGGCATGGCCGGCCGGCTCGCCGAACGGGTGTTCCCCACACTCACCGAGCCGCTGCCCACCCGTGCCGAGCTGCGCACCCGCGTGGACGACGACACGGCCTGGCGGACCTTCTTCGAACAGCCGCTCGGCACTGCGATCGAAGAGACCTTCGAGGACGACCTCGTCCGCGGCGTCGTCCTCACGGACGGCCTCATCGGAACCTTCGCCGATGCCCACGACCCCGGGCTGGCCCAGAACCGCTGCTTCCTCTACCACGTCATCGGCGGCGGCACCGGAGACTGGGACGTCCCCGTCGGCGGGATGGGGGCGCTCACCGACGCGCTGGCCGACGCCGCCCGCGCGGCGGGGGCCGAGGTCCTCACCGGGCACGAGGCGACCGCACTGGAGACCGACGGCAGCCGCGCCGAGGTGACGTACCGCCACCCGGGCGGCAGCGCCACCGTGGCGGCCCGGCAGGTGCTCGTCGGAGCCTCGCCCGACGCCCTGGCCGCACTGCTGGGCGAGGAGCCGCCGCAGGACCGCCGGGCGGCAGGCGCACAGCTCAAGGTCAACATGCTGCTGCGCAGGCTGCCGCAGCTCCGGGACCGCGCGGTCGACCCGCGTGAGGCGTTCGCCGGTACCTTCCACATCGCCGAGGGGTACGGGCAGCTGGCCGAGGCGTACCGGCAGGCCGCGGCGGGCGCGCCGCCCGCGGCACCGCCCTCGGAGATCTACTGCCACTCGCTGACAGATCCGTCGATCCTGGGGCCGGAGCTCGCGGACAGCGGCTGTCACACCCTCACGCTCTTCGGCCTGCACACGCCCGCGGGGCTGTTCGAGAGCGACCACGACGCCGTACGGAACGCGCTGCTCGAGGCGACTCTCGACGAGCTGGACGGGTATCTCGACGAGCCGCTCGCCGACTGTCTCGCCACGGACGCCGACGGCAGGCCGTGCATCGAGGCCAAGAGCCCGCTCGACCTGGAACGCGAGCTGCGGCTGCCCGGCGGCAACATCTTCCACCGGGAACTGGCCTGGCCGTACGCCACCGAGAGCACCGGCCGCTGGGGCGTCGAGACCCGGCACGCCAATGTCCTGCTCTGCGGCGCGGGCGCGGTCCGTGGCGGCGGGGTGAGCGGCATCCCCGGCCGGAACGCGGCGATGGCGGCTCTCGGTCACTGACCGGCCGGCGGTCTCCGGCCGGTCAGGGACCGGCCGGAGACCGCCGGCAAGGCCGGTCGAAAGGGCCGGCCGAACACGAGACCGCACCGGCATGGCCGGTCAGCCGGCGGGGTCCCTCAGCGGCGCCGGTTCGGCCGGCAGGCCCGGCCCGGGTGAGCCGGCCTGGCCGGAAGCCTCGGTCGAACGTCAGTCCGCCGAGGCGGTCCAGCCGTCCAGCTCGATCCGCCCGGCGTCGGCCCGGCGCGAGTCGTCGAAGAGCACGCGCGCGCCGTCCGTCACCCGGAGCCCGTCCGCGTACACGCCCCGCCCGACGTACAGCCCGTCCGTCGCGTAGCGCCAGCGCAGCCGTACGGGCGCGCCGGGCGGACCCGGCAGGTCCGCGCTCGCCCGGTGCCAGACCCGCCCCGACCAGCCGCTCAGCGAGCCCTCCGGATGGTCGCGCGGCGGGTCGCCGGGGCGCTCGGTGGTGAACGGCACCGGCTGCCAGCTCCCGCCGCCGTCCACCGACGCCTCCAGGTACAGCAGGTCGGACCC
>DOWQ01000679.1 GCA_003519485.1 Streptomyces sp.
GCGGGGGCAGCGCCCACCGCGCGGGCAACGGGCCGGACGGGAAGGCAGCGCGGCCCGAAGGCAGCGCGGCCCGAAGGGAGCGTGGCCTGGTGGGAACCCGGCCCGGCCGGCCGAGGTCCGGTGCCGGTGCGGTTCGGTGGTGCCGGGGCCCGGCCCTCCGGAGGAGGTCCTCCACCGCATTTTTACGGCCGCGGAACCCGGGACCGGAGTGACTCGGCCCGGTCGCGTCCACAAGTACACGGAAATGTTCCGGACCCGCTCCTGCGGACCCGTCCCTCCCGCCGTATGCCGCGTGCGGGCCGTCCCGCGGAGTTGTCCTCGAACCGCTCGGCGCCGTGTCGGGTGGCGGTCTCCGCGTCGTGTCGGCGTTTCGTCCCTGCAGCGGTCCGCGCGGGTTGCACCAGGACCAGCAGCACCGGACGTCAGTGCTCGCACCGGGCCTGCGGTCCTGCGGTCCGCGACCCGCAGCCCGGCTGAGCTCCGCCGCCGTCCCCCGGACCCGAGCGGTGCCGCTCGTGGTGGCGGGCGACCCGGGCACGGTTGCCGCAGGACGGCTTGCACCACTCCTGGCGCGGGTGTTCCTTGACGAAGTAGCGGACGCAGCGCGGCGCCGGACAGGCCCGCTCACGGTCCGCGATTCCGCGGTCGCGGAGTCCCTCGCCCGGCTGGAGCGGGAACCGGATCTCGTGGCTCCGGGCTGGACGCTGTACACCGTGCGGGCCGAGTCGGTGGAGTTCTGGCAGGGCGACGCGGAGCGCCGGCACACCCGGCTCCACTACCGGCGGGACGGCGGCGGTTGGCGCAAGGAACTGCTGTGGCCGTGACCCGCCCGCCGCTCGCCGAGGCCCTCGCCGGACACGCGCGGCTGTCGGCCCTGCTGACCGGCCTGACGGACGACGACGTGCGGGCGCCGAGCGCGCTGCCCGGCTGGTCCCGCGCTCATGTGCTGTCGCACATCGAGGAGGTCGGCAGCGCGCTCGCGCGGCAGACGCGGTACGCCGCCCGGGGCGAGCTGGTCGAGATGTACGACGGGGGCCGCGCCATCGGCCGCGACGCCGCCATCGAGGCGGGCTCACGCCGTACGGCGAAGGAACTGCGCCGGGCCGTCGGCCGGACGCTGGCCGAGGCGGCGGAGGCCTGGACGGCGCTCGAACCGGACGGCTGGGCACTGCCCGTGCGTTACCGGGACGGCGACACCACGACTGCCCTGTTGTGCTGGTGGCGGGAGCTGGAGATCCATACGGTCGACGCGCGGCTCGGACGCGGGTCCGGTGACTGGTCCCGGGAGTTCTGCGGCCGTCTCCTGGACCACCTCACTCCTGCGGAAGGGCTCACCCTGGCGGCGACCGACGGCCCCGGGGTCCGCTGGTACGGCACCGGCACGGCCGTCACCGTGCGGGGCGCGCTGACCGATCTCGCGGCCTGGCTGGCGGGCCGTCGGCCGCAGGGGCCGCTCGACACCGGCGGACGACCGCTGCCCGAGCCTCCGTGACGGCAGCGGGGCGGCTGTCCTCCCTGCCCCCGCCGTCCTTCGGCCTCCGCCGGCAGCCGCGCCTCCGCCTCGCCCGGCGCACCGGTGACAGTCCGGGCGGGATCGAAATCGCGCGGGATCAGGTGAGGTCGAACTCGCCGCCCTGGGCGCCGAGAACGAATGCCTGCCACTCCCCGGGGCTGAAGACCAGGGCGGGCCCGGCGGTGTCGCGGCCGTCCCGCATCGCTATGAAGCCCTCGACGAAGGCCACCTGGACGTCCCCCGACCCCTGACTGCTGGACTGCCATTCGGCGTTGCTGAGGTCGAGCTGCGGCTCCTGGGCCTGCGCCGGTGCCCGCCATGTGGTGCTGTCGGCCACGTCCGTGCTCCTCCCGGTTCGTCTGACCCGGGTCAGCCTAGCCATCGCCGCCGGTGCCCAACAGGCCGTGACAGCACGGGATGCACGGCCCTCACGAACTCCCCGCGAGCTCTCCGTGCGTCCCTCGAACACCGCTCGCAGCCGCCGGCCCGGCGCGCCCGGCGGCGCGCCGGGAGGGGCGCACCGGGACGGGCTCGACGGCCGACTCGGCGGCCCGCTCGATGGGACGGGGCAGCGGGACGGCGGAGCGGGCAGGATCAGGCCGCGACCTTCCCGAACTCGGCCACGAACGCCTCGTCGAACGCCTTCAGGTCGCCCGGCTTACGGCTGGTGATCAGTGTGCTCTCCTTGTCGGTGCAGACCACCACCTGCTGGTCGACCCAGTGGCCGCCCGCGTTCTCGATGTCCGTCCGGAGACTCGGCCAGGAAGTGAGGGTGCGGCCGCGCACCACTTTAGCCTCGACCAGGGTCCACAGCGCGTGACAGATCGCGGCGACCGGCTTGCCCGCGTCGTAGAAGCCCTTGGCGAAGGCGACGGCCTTCGGGTCGAGCCGGAGGAAGTCGGGGTTGGCGACTCCGCCCGGCAGCACCAGCGCGTCGAAGTCCGCCGCGGAGGCGTCCTTCACCGTCCGGTCGACCGGAAAGGTGTCCGCCTTGTCCAGATGGTTGAACGCCTGGATCTCACCGGACGCGGTGGAGATCAGCTCGGGCGACCAGCCGGCGTCCTTCACTGCCTGCCAGGGCTCCGTCAGCTCGACCTGTTCGACACCCTCGGGGGCCACGAGGAAGGCGACCTTCACGTTTCCCACGTCCTCTCGCATACGCGTACGGGTACGGCGGTGCCCCCGCCGCGTACCCGGGCGGACATGGACAAAACAGGCCGCGGGACGGCCCACGAACAGCTGCGGGCCGTCCCGCGCGGCGGCGGGCTCAGCCGGCGTCCGGGCCGGTGATCCGCTTCCCCTCGAAGACGCCGAGCCGCTCCCGGTAGAGTTCGACCGGCACGCCGTTGGGGTCGCGGAAGTACAGGCTGTCCTCGACGCCCCGGTCGGGCCCGACGTACTCCGTGCCCGCCGCGTCCAGGGCCGCACGGGCCGCCGCGTACTGCTCGTCGCCGACCGACAGTGCCAGGTGCTGCACCCCGCCGATCGTCTCGGTGATCGGCGGGTGCTCGTGGCCGGGGAAGTCGAAGAAGCCGAGCAGATTGCCGTGGCCGATGTCGAAGAAGAAGTGCGTCGAGCCGCGGTAGTCGCGGTTCTCCACGATCTCGACCAGCGGGAAGCCCAGGAACTCCTGGTAGAAGCGGACGGTCTCCTCGACGTCCCGGCAGATGAAGGCCACGTGGTGGACGCCCCGCGCGGACGTCGGCGGGCGCTCGCCGGGCGCGCGGAGATACTTCTCGCGGAGCTCCTCCCGCCGGGCGTGTACGGCTTCGAGCGCTGCGCCTTCGGGCTGCGGCATTCCCTCTCCTTCCGCTCCGGACCTGCACCTGTCGCGCGTGTCCCTCCCCGTAGTGCACCTCCCAGTATGGGTCGCGGAACCGTCACTTGCGGAGCCCGCCTCCCCTGTCCGGAGGGTTGACAGCGGGCCCGGTGCGGGAAGAAAGTTTCAGCGGAGATCAGCCGTCCGGAAATTTCTTTCAGGAGGATGCTGCGATGGCGGACGACAGAGTGGGCGGCGGGCTGTCCCGGCGGCGGTTCGGGGCGGGTGCACTGGCCCTCGGCGGGGCTCTGGTGCTCGTCTCGGCACCGGCGGTGGCCGCGCCCGCCGCGGCCGGCCG
>DOWQ01000445.1 GCA_003519485.1 Streptomyces sp.
CAGTACACGAGCAGGACCTTCGCTGAAGTCTGCAGGTCAGCGGGGGTGCGGCAGAGCATGGGTGCGGTCGGGTCCAGCGCGGACAACGCTGCCGCGGAAAGCTTCAACGCCGCCTTCAAGAGGGAGACCCTCAAAGGCCGGAAGGCCTGGTCAAGCGAGCGTGAGGCCAGGCTCGACGCCTTCCGCTGGCTGACCCGGTACAACACCCGGCGCCGGCACTCCCGCCTCGGCCAGCGGTCCCCGATCCCCTACGAGAACGACCTCCAGCCAACAGCAACTACCCTGGCCCAAGCCGCATAGACGTGTTCAGAATCCGGGGTCAAGGCCCCTTCGCCACCCATGACCACGAGTACCTGTTCCCGGCCATTGGCGGCGGGCTGCTGGCCAACGCAAACTTCAGCTACTGGCAGCCGGTCTCGCGCGGTCGACCGGCCTCCGAGGAGTTCACGAGGGTTCGCCTGAACCAGCCCCAGCTGGTCACCTCCCGCCGTCCTCTCCCGGAGGTCCCTGCGACCGCGTACGCCGGGAAGCGGCTGTACCTGCTTCGTCACGGCGGCAAGGAGTGGCTGGACGAAGATCGACACAGTCGCATCGCCGTGGAGACCCGCATGGGCCACGAGGTCGCCGGCGTGGAAGGTCTCTACTCGCACGTTCCCCTGACTATGGAGCAGGAGATCGCCGGATTCGCTGCAAACCAGGTGGCTGCGCTTCATGGCCAGCGAGGGAGAGCTCTGGAATGTGCCATCTCCCACTGCTCTCTGTTTCGATCTTGAAAAGTGGTGGAAACAGCAGGTCAAAGCCGCTCAGGACCTCGACGCATGAACTGGTTCATGAAGTTCATCACGACCCGGAGCTTCATGCCGTTCGTGATCTACCGAATCCTGCTCGGCATCCTCATCTTCGTGCTGGTCGGCACCGGTTACCTCAGCCCGCACGAGGCACAGTCCGCCGGCTGACCCGCGGANNGGGAAGCGCTCGCCGGTCGCGGTGACCACCCGGAAGGGCGGTCCGGTGTCGGAGTGGCCGACGAGGAACTCGGCCTTCTCCACGGCCCAGCGTTCGCCCTTCGGCGCGAAGGTGAAGCGCGCCATCGACCCGTCGTTGCCCCGGTACATCTCCGGTATGAAGCTGGCGACCTGGTCGCCCAGCCCGTAGACCACCCAGACGCCGTTGACCTTCTCGTACGCCTGCGGGACGTGGTTGTGCGTACCGATCAGCAGGTCGATGTCGGGATGCCCGCCGGTGCGCGCGGCCGTCAACTGCCGGGCCAGGGACAGCTGCTGTGCGTCCGGTTTCTGCTGCCACTCGGTGCCCCAGTGCAGGCTGACCAGGACGACATCGGCGCCCGCGCGCCGGGCGGCGCGCGCGTCGGCCGTCACCCGGTCCGGGTCGAGGAGGCTGACGGCCCACTGCTTGCCGTCGGGCGGCGGTACGTCGTTGGTGCCGTAGGTGTACGCGAGGTGGGCGACGTCCGCGCCGCCCGCGCTGAGCCGGGCCGGCCGCCGGGCCTCGTCGGCAGTACGGGCGGAGCCGGCGTGGCGTATGCCCGCCTCGTCCAGCGCGTCGAGGGTGCGGCCGAGGCCGTCGAAGCCGGCGTCGAGGGTGTGGTTCGAGGCCGTCGAACAGCTGTCGTAGCCGGTGGCGCGGAGCCCGGTCGCGACCTGCGGCGGCGACTGGAACATCGGATAGCCGGTGAACGGCCCCTCCGGAGGGCCGAACGGGGTCTCCACATGGCATATCGCAAGGTCGGCGGGTGCGACCACGGGCTTGACCCCCGCGAATATCCGGCGGAAGTCGTGGCCGTCGCCGCCCGCGTCGGTCGCGGCCTGCTCGATGATCGAGGGGTACGGGATCACATCGCCGGTCGCGACGACCGTGAAGGCGCTCCGCGTGGCCGCCGCCTCGTTGACCTCCGCGGCGCCGCCCGGCGGGGCGCTCCCGTTCGTGCCCTGCGCCGTACAGGCGGCGAGCACCGCGGCGGCCACGAGCGCGCACGCCATCCGTCCCGTCCTGCCTGTCCTGCCGCTCCCCGCCCTGCCGGTACCGCCTGCCCCGCTTGTCCGCGATATACACCGCACAACGTCTCCCTTGTCCCGGTTCGCTCTGCTTTCGCAGCGTGTACCGGGATGGCAGGAGCCGACAGCCGGGTTGGTCCGACAGGGCTACGGCGCGCCGCCTGCGCTAGGCGGTGCCGGCGGAGCGGCCGGGGCCGTCGTCCCAGTCCGCGTACCGGATCCGGGAGATCTCCAGGACGTCGCCGAGCGCGCCCCACTCGTCCTTGCCCAGCCGCGCGAGCGGCCGCAGCCGGGTGATCTCGGGGTGGCCGTCGGCGAGGGCACTCTCGGTCACCGCCGCGTGCACCACCCGGCCGAAGACCACGGTCGAGTCGCCGAACCGGGTGGTGCTGTGCAGCTCGCACTCCAGAGCGACCGGCGAGGCGGCGACGCGCGGCGGCTTGACCCGCAGACTCGGCTCGCGGGCGATGCCCACCGCGTCGAACTCGCTGATTGCGGGCGGGAAATCGGTGCCGGTGGCGTTGATCTGTTCGAAGAGGTGCTCGGGCGCGAGATTGACGACGAAGGAGCCGGTGGCCTCGACGTTCCGGAGAGAGTCCTTCCGCCCGACGGAGGTGAACTGCACGACGGGCGGATCCACGCAGGAGACGGTGAAGAAGGAGTGCGGCGCCAGGTTGTCGGTGCCGTCCGCCGAGGTGGTGGAAACCCAGGCGATCGGCCGCGGTACGACCACCGAGGTCAAGATCTTGTAGAAGGGGTTCCGGCCCATGGCCCCGGGGTCAAATTCGATGCGCATGGCTCCCAGTATCCCGATCGGCGGCGGACCGGCCGACCGGGCTCATGACACGGTCTCCCCGCGGCCCACGGCCCGCCGCGGGGCGGGCGGCCCCACCCGCGT
>DOWQ01000124.1:0-217 GCA_003519485.1 Streptomyces sp.
GATGCCCGCCCTGCGGCGGTCCCGTGCCGTGCGGCCGGGTACCTTCGTGGCGTGAGCCAGAACGTGACGCACGACAAGCTGCCCATCCGCATGTTGCACGACCGGGTGCTGGTCCGCACCGACATCCCGGAGGGCGAGCGCCGCTCCACCGGCGGCATCGTCATTCCGGCGACCGCCGCGGTCGGCCGCAGACTGGCCTGGGCCGAGGTGGTGGCGG
>DOWQ01000124.1:268-8616 GCA_003519485.1 Streptomyces sp.
GAGCGGCTGGAGGGCTCGGAGGACTCCACGGGGCTGTATCTCTGACCCGGGTGTCAACCCTGCTCCGGCCCCGGCCCGACCCGGACATCGACCCGCCGCGGCCCCGGCCCGCCGCGCCTCAACCCGCCGCGCTTCAACCCGCCGCGCCTCAGCCCTCCGCGTCCTCCACGCCGCCCGTGACGTCGCCCGTGCTGCCGTCGGTGTCCCCGCCGGTGTTGCCGCCGTCCGTACCCTCCGTATCGCCTCCGGTGTCCCCGCCGGTGTCGCCGCCGACGCTGCCTCCCGTGTCGTCGCCCCCGGTACCGCCGTCCGTGCCGCCGGTGTCCGTGCCGCCGTCCGTCTCACCGCCGGTCTGGCCGCCGTCGGTGGGCGGCGGCTCGGAGGTGCCGGGAGGCGACGGCTCGTCGGGGTTGTCCGGCACCTCGGGTTCGCCGGTGTCGGAGTCGTCGGGCTCACCGGTGGCGTCGCTCTCCTCCGGCTCGGGCTCGGTGGCGGACGCTCCGGGGTCGGGCTTGTCGGCGTCCTCCATCAGGTCGAGGTCGAAGCCCTGGACGGGGCTGCCGTCCAGCGCGGCAGCGGTGTACTGGCCCCAGATCTGCGCGGGGTAGCCGCCGCCGTTGATGCGTGCCAGGCCGGTCGCGCCGTAGAGCTTCTTCTGCTCGCCGGTCTCGGAGTCCTGCCCCATCACGGCGATGACGGTGGCGAGGTCCGGGGTGTAGCCGGCGAACCAGGCCGCCCGGTCCTCCTCGGCGGTGCCGGTCTTGCCGGCCGCGGGGCGTCCGGCGGTGCCGGCGGCGGTGCCGGTGCCGCTCTCGACCACACCCTTCAGGACGGACGTGGTGGTGTCGGCGGCCTCGCGGCTGACGGCCTGCCGCGTCGAGCGCCGGGGGATCTCGTACTCCTCGTCCCCCTTGGTGACCTTGGTGACGAGGACGTGGTCGCCCTGCTCGCCGTGGTTGGCGAGGGTCGCGTAGGCCCCGGCCATGTCGAGGACGCTGGCGGTGGCGACGCCGAGCGCCACGGAGGGGTCGGGGGTGAGGTCCGGGGTGTCCTCGGGGATGCCGAGGGCGACGGCGGCCCGCCGGACGTCGACGGGGCCGACGTCCTGCGCCATCTGCGCGTAGACGGCGTTGACGGACTTGTCGGTGGCCTCGGTGACGGTGACCTGCCCGTACGACCGGTCGTCCTCGTTCTCCGGGTTGTAGCCGGTGGAGCCGCTGCGCGCCTGGACCGTACGGCCGCTGGTGCCGTCGTAGCGGGTGGTGGGGGTGATGCGGCGGCCGTCCAGGGTCCGGGCGCCGGTGTCGACGGCGGCCGCGAGGACGAACGGCTTGAAGGTGGAGCCGACCTGGTAGTCGCGGCGGGTGGCGTTGTTGACGTACTGCTCGGTGTAGTCGACACCGCCGTACATGGCGACGACCTTGCCGGTCGCCGGGTCGATCGAGGCGCCGCCCGCGCGTACGTACTTGTCGGTCTCGCGTTCCTTCTTGTCGAGCCTGGACAGCAGTTGCTCGTCGACGGCTCTGACCATCGCCTGCTGCTTGGGCTTGTCGAGGGTCGTGGTGATGCGGTGGCCGCCCGACGCGAGCGTCTTCTCGTCCACGATCTCGTTGGCGGTCAGGTAGTTCTTGACCGCCTCGACGAGATAGCCGCGCTGCCCGCTCATGCCGGAGGAGGGCCGGCCCTCGACCGGCTCGGGGAACTCCATGCGGTCGCGCTCGGCCTCGCTGAGCCAGCCCTCGTCGACCATGCCGCCCAGGACGTACTCCCAGCGGTCGTGCGCCCGGGCCTCGTTCTCCGGGTGGACGGCGACGTCGTAGTAGCCGGGCGCGTTGAGCAGCGCGGCGAGGTAGGCGCCCTCGGCGGTGGTCAGGTCCTCGACGTGCTTCTTGTAGTACGCGTGCGAGGCGGCCTGGATGCCGTAGGCGTTGCGCCCGAAGTAGCTGGTGTTGAGGTAGCCCTCGAGGATCTCCTCCTTGCTCTTCTCGCGGTCCAGCTTGATCGCGATGAAGAACTCCTTGGCCTTGCGGGTGACGGTCTGCTCCTGCGCCAGGTAGTAGTTCTTGACGTACTGCTGGGTGATGGTGGAGCCGGACTGCTTGCCCTTGCCGGTGGCGGTGTTCCAGGCGCCGCGGAGCATGGCCTGCGGGTCGACGGCGGACTCGGTGTGGAAGTCCCGGTCCTCAGCGGAGAGCACGGCGTTCTGGACGGTCTTCGGGATACGGCTCAGGTCGACGTTCTCCCGGTTGACGTCGCCGTCGGTGGCCAGCTGCGAACCGTTGGAGTAGAGGTAGACGTTGCCCTGCTGCATGGCCGCCGCGTTGGCCGGCGGGATGTCGACCAGCAGGTAGCCGGCGACGATGCCGCCGCAGATCAGCAGGACGACCAGCAGCATGCCGCCCACCAGCATCCGCCAGGTCGGGATGACCCGCCGGATCCCGGTGCGCCGGGGGCTCGGCTGCCCGCCGTCCTCCCCTGGTTCCCCGCCGGGGGCCGGCTGCTCTTGCGGCTCGTCACTCATATGTCCAGGGACTCCTAGGCCGCCGCGAAAGGTTGTGCGGCTGGGGCGACTGTGGGCAGGCTGTTCGTCGGATTTACGTCACAGGGGAAACTGTCGCACCCTCAGTCCCGCCTGCATCGGTTGGCACGCGCCCGTGGCCCCCATGGGACCGGCCGAACGGCCCTCATGACTCACCCGTGCGGCCGAGCCGCGGCCGGGAAACCACTCGCGCTCCGTCCACCGGCCGGGCTAAGGTCGGGCGTTTTGGCGCCCGCGCGGGGCCGGCGAGCGAGAGAGGGGCGGGCGGGTGCGGTTGTACGGGGCTGTCGCGGTGAGCGGTTTCCGGCGCTACGCCACCTATCGGATGGCGACGGCCGCGGGCGTGTTCACCAATACGGTCTTCGGCTTCATCCTCTCCTACACCTATGTCGCGCTGTGGGCGGAGAAGGACCGGCTCGGCGGCTACGACCTGCCGGAGGCGCTGACGTACGTCTGGCTGGGCCAGGCGCTGCTGATGACCGTGGCGATGATGGGCGGCGGCTTCACGGACGAGCTGATCGAACGCATCCGCAGCGGCGATGTGGCCATCGACCTCTACCGGCCGGCCGACCTCCAGCTCTGGTGGCTCGCCGCCGACCTCGGCCGGGCGGCCTTCCACCTGCTGGGGCGGGGCATCGTGCCGATGCTCGTCGGCGGCCTGGTCTTCGATCTGGTGCTGCCGGCCGATCCGCTGGTCTGGCTCGCCTTCCTGCTCTCGGTGACGCTCGGCGTCGTGGTGAGCTTCGCGATCCGCTACCTGGTGGTGCTGACCGCCTTCTGGCTGCTGGACGGGGCGGGCGTCAGCCAGGTCGCGGGACTGGCGGGCATCTTCTTCTCGGGGATGCTGCTGCCGCTGACACTCTTCCCGGGCGGGCTCGGGGAGCTGGCGCGGGCCCTGCCGTGGTCGTCGCTGCTCCAGATCCCGGCGGACGTGTTCCTCGGCAAGCACACCGGCTGGGGGCTGCTGGGGGCGTACGGATTCCAGGCGGGCTGGGCGGTGCTGCTGCTCGGGGCCGGGCGGGCGCTCCAGTCGGTGGCGACGCGGAAGGTGGTGGTCCAGGGTGGCTGACCGGCAGGAGGCCGAGGCCGTAGAGGCGACGGCCGACCGGGCGGTGCCCGTCCCGCGGGAGGCGCCCGGGCGGCCCGGGCCGCCCGGTTCGTCCGGGCCGTCAGAAGCGCGGGAGACGGCGGGGGAGACGGCGCGGGAGGCGCCCGACAACGGTTCGTGGCCCGCGGGCGAGTGGCGGCTGCTGACGGGCCTGCGCGCGTACAGCCTGATCGTCGGGATGTGGCTGCGCTCGACGATGGCGTACCGGGCGTCCTTCGTGATGACGGCCCTGGGCAACCTGGCGGCGACCGCGCTCGACTTCGTCGCGATCCTGCTGATGTTCTCGCACGTCGACAGCCTCGGCGGTTACACCCTCGCCGAGATCGCCTTCCTGTACGGCACGTCGAGCACGGCCTTCGGGCTGGCGGATCTGACGCTGGGCAGCATGGACAAGCTCGGCAGCCGGGTCCGTACCGGCACCCTGGACACGATGCTGGTGCGCCCCGCGCCGGTGCTGGCCCAGGTCGCCGCCGACCGGTTCGCGCTGCGCAGGCTGGGCCGGATCACCCAGGGGCTGCTGGTCCTGGGCTGGGCGCTGGCCTCGCTGGACCTCGACTGGTCCGCGGCGAAGCTGTTGATGCTGCCGGTGATGATCGTCAGCGGCGCGGCGATCTTCGGCGCGGTGTTCGTGGCCGGCGGGGCGTTCCAGTTCTGGGCGCAGGACGCGTCGGAGGTGCAGAGCGCGTTCACCTACGGCGGCACGACGATGCTGCAGTATCCGCCGACGGTCTTCGGCAAGGAGCTGGTGCGGGGAGTCACCTTCCTGGTGCCGCTCGCCTTCGTCAACTGGCTGCCGGCGCTGTACGTCCTCGGCCGCGAGGATCCGCTGGGGTTGCCGGGCTGGGTGCGGTTCGCCTCGCCGGCGGTGGCGGTGGTGTGCTGCGCGGCGGCGGGGCTGGCATGGCGGACAGGGTTGCGTTCGTACCGGAGCACGGGGAGCTGAGCATGGAGAGCACGAACCTCATCGAGCTGGACGGCGTCGAGAAGGTGTTCGAGGTACGCCGCAGGACGGGCGTGCTGCGCCGGGAGAAGCGCGAGGTGCGGGCCGTCGACGGCATCAGCTTCACGGTGCCGCGCGGTGAGATGGTCGGCTACATCGGCCCGAACGGCGCCGGGAAGTCGACCACGATCAAGATGCTCACCGGCATCCTGGTGCCGAGCGGCGGCCGGTTGCGGGTCGCGGGCATCGACCCGTCCCGGGAGCGGATGAGGCTGGCGCGACGGATCGGAGTCGTCTTCGGCCAGCGCACCACGCTGTGGTGGGACCTGCCGCTGCGCGACTCGTACGCCCTGGTGCGCCGGATGTACCGGATCCCGGACGGCCGGTTCCGGGAGAATCTCGACCGCTGCGTCGAGCTCCTGGACCTGGGGCCGCTGCTGGACGTTCCCGTACGGCAGTTGTCGCTCGGCCAGCGGATGCGCGGGGACATCGCCGCCGCGCTGCTGCCCGACCCGGAGGTGCTCTACCTCGACGAGCCGACGATCGGCCTCGACGTCGTCAGCAAGGCGAAGGTCCGGCAGTTCCTGGCGGAGATCAACACCGAGCGCGGCACGACCGTGCTCCTCACCACCCACGACCTCACCGACATCGAACAGCTGTGCAGCCGGGTGATGGTCATCGACCACGGCCGGCTCGTCTACGACGGCGGGCTGGACGGGCTGCACGCGGTGGGGGAGAGCGAACGCACACTCGTCGTCGACCTGGAGCGGGAGCTGCCGCCGATCGACGTGCGCGGGATTCCCGAGGCGCGGGTGGTGCGGGTGGACGGGCCGCGGCAGTGGGTGGCCTTCCCGGCGACGAGCAGCGCGGCGCCGGTGGTCGCGGCCGTGGCGGCGGACTATCCGCTGGTCGACCTGTCGGTGCGGGAGCCGGCGATCGAGGAGGTCATCGCCAAAATGTACGCGGAACGGTCCGGCCGCTGACCGCGAACGCCCTCCGCTGCGTAGGCTGTTGGACATGACGAGCGAACTTCCGGAGCTGCGGGCCTCCGACGCCGACCGCGACCGGGTGGCCGAGGTGCTGCGTGAGGCCGTGGCCGAGGGCCGGCTGGACATGGCGGAGTTCGACGAGCGGCTGGACGCGGCGTACCGGGCGCGTATCTACGCCGAGTTGGAGCCGCTGACCCGCGACCTCCCGGCGGCGGGCGCCGCTGCCCCGCCGGTCGTCCGGCCCGCGGCCGGTGCCGTTGCGCCGGAGGCCGTCGGGGACGCCTCCTGGCCGGCTCGGATCGGCGGCACCGCCACCTCGAAATGGGCGGTCGCCGTGATGAGCGGCTTCCAGCGCCGGGGCCGCTGGGTGGTGCCGCGCCGGTTCACCGCCGTCGCCTTCTGGGGCGGCGGCGAGATCGACCTGCGCGAGGCGCGGTTCGAGGATCGCGAAGTGGTCATCCGCTGCTTCGCGCTGATGGGCGGCATGAATGTCGTCGTGCCGCCGGGGGTCGAGCTGGACGTGCGGGGCATCGGCATCATGGGCGGCTTCGATCACGCCAATGTCACCGAGGGGGAGCCGGGCGCGCCCCGCGTGGTGATCACCGGCCTGGCGATCTGGGGCGGGGTCGGCACGGAGCGGAAGGTGCCGAAGGACGAACGCCGCCGGCTGAAGGCGGAGCGCAAGCAGCGCCATCTGGAGCACAGGCAGCGTCACCTGGAGCACAGGCACGACCGCAGGCTGGAGAAGCGGGACCGCAGGGAGCTCGGGGACTGACGAGGGCCGGTGGCCGCCCCCGGGCTCACAGCCGGGCCGGCGCCGAACCCTTCAGGTCGGCGAGGTCGAGCGCGTACGCCATCGCCCGGTAGCCCTCGTCGCTCGGGTGGAGATGGTCGCCGGAGTCGTACTCCGGCAGCAGCCGGTCCGGGTTCGCCGGGTCGCGCAGAGCGAGGTCGAAGTCGACCACCGAGTCGAACACCCCGCCCGCCCGGATCGCGGCGTTGACCTGCTGCCGTGCGGCCTCGGTCTCCGCCGAGAACCCGCGGTGCCCGCCGTACGGCAGCAGCGTGGCGCCGATGACGCGCAGCCCGCGGTTGTGCGCCCGCTGCGTCATCTGCCGCAGTCCCTCGACGATCCGCGCGGCGTCCAGCTGCCGCGGCGGCTTGAGGATGTCGTTGACGCCCATCTCTATGACGACGGCCTGCACGCCGCTGCGCGAGAGCACGTCACGCTCGAAGCGGGTGAGTCCGCTCGGGCCGTTGTTGGGGGAGTAGCGGCTGCCGTCGATGAGGATGCGGTTGCCGCTGATGCCCTGGTTGAGCACGCCGTAGCGGGGCGCGCCCTCCTCGCTCAGCAGCCGCTGGGCGAGGAAGTCCGTCCAGCGGTGGTTGGCCCCGGCGGTGGAGGTGAGGCCGTCGGTGATCGAGTCGCCGAGGACGACGATCGCGCCCGCCGCGTCCTGGCTGCGGACGTCGACCCCGGTGAGGTAGCGCCAGTACGGGCTCTGTTCGGTGTAGGCGGTGCCGAGGGCGTCCTCGGTCCGGTCGCCCTCGGCCAGATAGGACGTCTGCCGGGCGTACGGATGGTAGGTGACCGGGCCGGACGGGGAAGGCGAGTAGGTGGTGACGAGGAGGTCCGAGGCCGGCGGCACGGCCAGCCGGGCGGCGTCGCTCGTTATCTGCTGCCCGGCGGGGATGCTGACCGAGGTGTCGCCCGCGAACGTCAGCCGGCGCATGGTGCCGGACGCGGCTGTCGGGCTGCTGGGCGCGGTGGCCAGGGCTACGGTGGCGTGGGTGATGACGAGGGGCCGGGTGCCGTGGAGGTTGGAGAGCTGGACGCGGGTGCTGGTGCCGCCGACGCTGGTGTGGACGACGTTGCGGATCGACATGCCGGCGTAGCCGTCCAGGGTGCGGGGCTCGGCGGCGGCGGGCGCGGCGGACCAGGTGCCGACCCACTGACCCGCGGCGGCGGGCGCGGCGGCGTCGCGCTGATGCCGGGTCACCTGGCGGGAGTCGTCGCCGCGGCCGTCGCCGACACCGGTGAATATCGCGGTGGAGACGAGCACCACCACGGCCGCGAGTGCGGCCAGCAAGGCATAACCGTTCCGCTTGGCCATGCTCCGTCGGTCTCCTCGGGACAGCGGAGCGCAGGGCTCCGGTTCGGTGCGCGTGCAGAGGGGGAGGTCCGGCCGGCCGGCGGCGGCTCCGGCGCGCGACGGCGGACGCTCCATGTTCCCATGCGGGGAACGCGGCTCGGCGGGCGGCCGGGTCGGCGACCCCGCACAGCAAGACGCGGGGAACTCGTGGTTCGTTCCAGGAGTACGTCACATGTGGACAATGCATCGGGGGGCCGGCGCGAACGGGTGGAGCGGATGGAACAGAACGAACCGGATGAATCCGGGCAGGCGTCACAGGGCGCCGGAGCGGGACCGCCCGATCCGGCCGATCCGCGGGGCGCGGGCGGGGCCGGTCGGGCGGACAGGTGGGCGGACAGGTCCGGTCGGGCCGACGGCGCCGGTGGCGCGGGATCGTGGCGTGATGCAGGAGGACCTCTCTGTTCCCGCTCGCCGGCCCGGATCCCGAGCCGTCCGCCCCGTGTTCGCACCGGCCAGACCCGTGCTCGCGCGCCGCGTCGACGCAGCAACCATCCGCCACCGCCTGAGGGCCGGTGAGATCGAGCGGCTACGGCGCGGGGCCTACACCGAGGCGCTCGAGGCGGGGTCGGCTCAGCAGCTCGCGCAGGAGCGGGCCCGCGTCGCCATCGCCGCGATCCAC
>DOWQ01000321.1 GCA_003519485.1 Streptomyces sp.
GGAGCTCCCGCTGGACCGCCCCCGCCCGGACCGCCGGAGCCTCGCGGCCGAGGCGGTGCCGTTCGAGGTGGCCACCGGGACCGCCACCGCGCTGCGGGCCCTGGGCGACTCGTGCGGCGTGGGCCTCCCCACCGTGCTGTTCGCCCTCTACGGGGTTCTCCTGCACCGCTACAGCGGCCAGACAGACACCGTCGTCGCCACACCGATCCCGGGCCGCCCGACGGGCACGCCCGCACCGGGTCCCGCCGAGGCCACCGCCGCCGTACGGTACGAGATCACCGGCGAGCAGTCGTTCCGCGAACTCCTCGGCACCGTACGGCGCGCCCTGGACGGCGTGGCACAGACCGGTCCGCCGGTCTCCGCCACGGCCCTCCTCGGTAGGCCGGGATTCTCCTTCCGCGACGTGCCACGGTTGGGCGAACTGGCCGGATCCACCCCGGAGTTCGTCACCGTCCACCAGGGCGCCGCGTACGGCGACCTGTCCCTGCGGTTCACCCAGGACGACGACCGGCTGACCGGACAGCTCGTGTTCGCCACCGACGTCTTCGACACCGCGACGGCCCACCGGGCCCTGGACCACTACCGGACGCTCGCCGACAGCGTGATCAACGCCCCTGGCCTTCCCGTGGGGGAGCTGCCGATCCTCACCGCGGCGGAGGAGCGCACGGTCGCCGAGCTGAACAGCGCGGTGGCCGACGTCCCGGCCCTGACCTTCCACCAGCTCTTCGAGGCGCAGGCCGAAAGGACGCCCGACGCGATCGCGGTGCGCTCGCAGCGGACCTCCCTTACCTACAGCGAACTCAACGGCCTGGCCAATCAACTAGCCGACCTCCTGCGGGGGTTGGGCGCCGGGCCCGGGACGTCCACAGGCATCTGCCTGGACCGCGGCGTGCGGATGGTGGTGGCGGTGCTGGGCATTCTCAAGGCCGGCGGCGCCTACGTACCCGTCGACCCCCGGGACCCCGCCGAACGCAGGACGGGCATCCTCGAGGACGCCCGGGTCCTGGCCGTCGTGACCTCGGACCCCGCAGCCGTCGCCGGACACCGCACGGTCGAGCTCGACACGGACTGCACGGCTCTGCGGGGCAGGCCCACGCACAACGTGGCCGCCCCCGACTCGGGCCCTTCGGACGCCGCGTACCTGCTCTACACCTCCGGATCCACCAGCCGGCCCAAGGGTGTGGTCGTCGAGAACCGGCAACTGGTCAGCTACACCTACGCGGTGCTCAAGCGGCTCGGCATCGAAGGGCCGCTCCACTACGCCATGGTGCAGCCGCTCACCGTGGACTCCAGCGTGACCGCACTGATGCCGCCGCTGTGCACCGGCGGTGAAGTGCACCTGATATCCCGCGACTGCGCGCTGGACGCGGGGAAGCTGGCCGACTGGGTCCAGACGCACGGCGTCGACCTCCTGAAGATCGCCCCCTCCCACCTCCGCGCCCTCCAGGCGTCCCCCCGCTTCACCGAGCTGCTGCCCCGGCAGTACCTCGTCGTCGGCGGCGAGGCGTCCGACTGGCGCTGGCTGTGCGGACTGCAGCAACTCGTCCCGCACTGCCGGGTGTTCAACCACTACGGCCCCACCGAGACGACGGTGGGCGTGCTCACCCTCCGCGTCGCCGACCACCCGGACGCGGCATGGGACATCGCCCCCATCGGCATCCCGCTGCCCCACACCCAGGCACACGTCGTCGACGGCGCCGGGCGGCCGGTGCCCGTCGGCGTACCGGGAGAACTGCTGATCGGCGGGGACAACCTCGCCCGCGGCTACCACCGCCGGGACGAACTCACCGCGTCGGCCTTCGTCCCGGACCACCTCGGCGGGCGCCCCGGCGCCCGGCTGTACCGTACGGGCGACATCGTGCGCCGCCTCGCCGACGGCTCCATCGCCTTCCTCGGCCGCCGCGACGACCAGATCAAGATACGTGGCTTCCGCGTCGCCCTCGGCGAGATCGAAGCGGCACTGACCGGCCACGACGGGGTACGCAGCGCGGTGGTGGTCGTCCGGGAGGACACCCCGGGGGACCGGCGTGTCGTGGCGTACGTCGCACCGCACACACCGGGGACGTTTCGTACCGAAGACCTGGACCGGCACCTGCGGGAGCGGCTCTCGCCCCACATGGTCCCGCAGGCCGTGGTGGTGCTGGACGCGCTGCCGCTCTCCCCGCACGGGAAGGTCGACCGCAGTGCGCTGCCCGCACCGGCCGCTGGCCGGGCAGCGCACACGCCGGCGCTGCCGCTGCGCAACGAACTGGAGCGTCTGGTCGCCGACGTGTGGAAGGAACTGCTGCCCGAGGTGCCGTCGGTGGGAGTGGAGGAGAACTTCTTCGACATCGGCGGGCACTCCCTGCTGCTCGTGGCACTCCAGCACAAGCTGCAGTCGGTGGCGGGCCGGGACATCGAACTGCTCGACCTGTTCCGGCACACCTCGGTACGGGACCAGGCCGCGTTCCTCGCCGGACTGGGCGAGCCGGACGCACCCACCGACCCGAAAACCAGGGGAGTCCAGCAGAACGCACTCATGAAGCGCCGCCAGCAGCAACTGCGGGCGAAGCGCGGCCGTCCCGCAACCTGAGCAAGTACAAGCAAGGAGGCCATTTCTCATGGCACCTGACCACGACAGCCGCTGGCTGCGCCGATACGTCAACACGACCCCGCCCGGGCTCCGGATGCTCTGCCTGCCCCACGCAGGCGGCTCCGCCACCTTCTTCCACCGCTGGGGGCATGCCTTCGGCGAGGGCGTCGAGGTGATGGCCGCCCGCTATCCGGGGCGCCAGGAGCGCATCCTCGACGAGCCGTTGACCGACATGGGTGCGCTGGCCGACGTCCTCACCGAGGAGCTGCTCCCCCTCCTCGACACCCCGCTGGTGCTCTTCGGCCACAGCATGGGCGCCTCCCTCGGCTACGAGATCGCACTGCGCCTCCAGGAGCGGGAAAGCGCCCCGCCGGTACTGCTCATGGTCTCCGGCCGCAAGGCGCCGCACCTGCTCACCCCGCACACCGTCGACCTGAACGACGACGACGCGCTGATCACCGAGGTGCTCCGGCTCGGCGGCACGGACAGTGCGCTGCTCGAAGACCCCGGCCTGCGCGAGCTCGTCCTCCCGGCGATCCGCGCCGACTTCGAAATCGTCGCCCGCTACCCGGCCCGGCCCGGCGTCCAGTTGCACTGCCAGGTCGTCGCCTACGTCGGCGACAGCGACCCGGTGGTCGACGTCGAATCCGTACGGGGCTGGGAGCTGCTCGCCCCCAAGGGCTTCGACCTGCGGATGATGCAGGGCGGGCACTTCTACCTGGCCGAGCGGGAGGTCGAGCTCATCAGCGACATCGGGCAGCGGCTGGACGCCTGGCAGCAGCAGGTCCGATAGCCGCGATGCGGCCGGCCGAAAGGGAAACCATGGAACAGCACAGCCCAACGCCGAAGACACAGCGGGAGCGCCGCGCCCTGCTGCTGCGCAGGCTCGCCCCCGCCCAGGGCGCCCCGGCGGCCCAGGGCCCGGACGGCGCGGCCCGGGTCC
>DOWQ01000361.1 GCA_003519485.1 Streptomyces sp.
ACCGCGCGGGTGGGGCCGACTGTCCGGGTGGCGGGGCGGGCCGCGTGGAGCGGGCCGGCCGGCCGGCACCCGGTCACGGCAGGACAGCGCTCACCCGGACAGCAAGGATGCGGCCTCCGCAGAGCGGCTGCGGCTGCTGCTGCTGCGCCGGATGCGGTTCGCCGTCGCGGCCGTCTTCGCCGTGCACGGCGCCGTCACCGGCAGCTTCGCCACCCGGGTCCCCTGGATTCAGGACCACGCCGGGATCAGCGCCGGCCAGCTCGGCCTGGCTCTCGCCTTCCCCGCGATCGGCGCGTCCGTCGCGATGCCGCTGGCCGGCCGCATCAGCCACCGCTTCGGGGCCCGGACCGCGCTGCGCGGGCTGCTCGCACTGTGGACGCTGTCCCTGATCCTCCCCGCGTTCGCGCCCGGCCTGCTCACCCTCTGCCTGGCGCTGTTCGTCTACGGCGCCACCGCCGGCATGGCGGATGTCGCGATGAACGCGCTCGGCGTGGAACTCGAGCAGCTCATCGGCCGGTCGATCATGTCCGGGCTGCACGGCATGTGGAGCGTCGGCGCGCTGCTCGGCTCGGCGGCCGGGACCGTTGCGGCGCACCTCGACGCCGACGCCAGACTGCATCTGTCGGCCGCCGCCCTCGCCCTGACACTACTCGGCGCCGCCGCCTGCCGGCCCGTGGTCGACCTGCGCGCCGAGCGGGCGGAGGAGCTTCCGCCGCCGCGGTTCGCACTGCCGCCGAGGTCGGCGCTCGTCATCGGCGCGGTCGGCTTCTGCGCGGTCTTCGCGGAGGGCGCGAGCCTGGACTGGTCGGCGGTCTATCTGCGGGACGTCCTCGGCACCTCCCCCGGCCTCGCCGCCGCGTCCACCACGGCCTTCGCCTGCACGATGGCCGTGGCCCGGCTGGCCGGTGACGCGGTGGTGAGCCGGTTCGGACCGGTGCGGACCGTACGGGCGAGCGGGCTGCTGGCGACCGCCGGCGGCCTGCTGGTCGCCACGGCGGCCGGCCCGGTCATGGCCGTCTGCGGCTTCGCGCTGCTCGGGATCGGCATCGCCGTCGTCGTACCGCTGGCCTTCGCGGCGGCCGGGCGCAGCGGTCCGGCGCCGAGCCAGGCCATCGCGGGCGTCGCGACCATCACGTACACCTCCAGCCTGATCGCCCCGTCCGCGATGGGCTCGATCGCCGAGGCCGCCTCCCTCACCGTGTCCTTCGGTCTGGTCACCGCACTGGCGTTCGGCCTGGTGCTGTTCGCCGGCGTGCTGCGCCCGGCGAACCGGAGCCTGACCGGCCCGGGTACGGCAGCGCACGCGGGCGTACGCACGTCCACGGGGCAGGAGGCGGACGGCGGCGGGTGAAACGGCGGCCGCCGTGCGGCGCGGGGCAGGGCTGCGTGGTGCCGTAGGGCGGGAGCGGCGCGGACGCCGGTCTGGAGCAGCCTGCCCTGGACCGTGCTGGACCTGCGCTGGATCGTGCTGCGTCTGCTAAATCTGCTGAGCCGGCTCGGTCTGCTGGAGCGGCCGGCTCCGGAAGGCGCGTGCGGGACCGACGGCGGGGCGGGCCGACGGCGCAGGCCGCGTCAGGGCGGGGAATCCGGCCAGACGTCCGGGCCTCCGCCGCGCCACTCGATCAGCGTGGGGTCGTCGAGGCGCACCTCGTCCGGGTCGAGCCCCGCCCGGCGCAGGAATTCGAGCAGATCGCGCGGGCCGGTGGCGGCGCCCGCTCCCCGGCCGCGGATCTCGACCCGGCGGCCCGTGCCGTCGAGCGGATGCACGACCACGGGCGGTTGTCCTTCCATGCGTCCCAGGGTGCGGCGCGAGGCGCCGGTCCGCAATGCCGGCCGGTGCGGTCCGGGGCCCCGGTGCGGCGGCGTCAGGCCGCCGCCGGCCGCCGTTAGGCCGATCCGGTCACGCCTCGCCACAGAGTGTGGCAGCCGCTCCGCGCACTGTCACTCTGGGCGCATGACGACGACCGAGCCGCGTCCGGCGGCGGACGTGCAGCAGGTACTGGGACGGATGCGGGCCCTGGACGCCGGGCTCCCCCGCCGGGACGGGCTCGCCGTCTTCAACCGGGTGTACCTGTCGGTCACCGAGGAGATCGCCCGGCGCACCGCGGCCGGTTACTTCCAGGACCCCGTCGTCGCCGCGGAGTTCGGCGTACGGTTCGCCGGCCGCTATCTGGCCGCGGTGGACGGGGCCGCGGCCGGGCAGCGCCCGCCGGCCTGCTGGCAGCCGTTGTTCCAGTACCGCCGGCACCCGGGTGTCCGGCCGGTGCAGTTCGCTCTCGCCGGGATCAACGCCCACATCGGCCACGACCTCGCGCTCG
This sequence comes from Streptomyces sp., assembly GCA_003519485.1. GTDB lineage: Bacteria > Actinomycetota > Actinomycetes > Streptomycetales > Streptomycetaceae > Streptomyces. Next base: position 2,319 of record DOWQ01000361.1, read on the forward strand.
CGGTGGTCGGCACCTGTACGGCGCTGGGCTGCGAGCCGGAGGCGCTGCGCAGCGACTACGAGCGGGTCGACGACGTGCTCGTAGAGCTGGAGGAGCGGATCCGGGAGATGCTGATGCCCGGCCCGGATCTGCTGGACATCGCCGACCCGCTCACTCATCTGACCGGCTCCTGGTCGCTGGAGCGGGCGCGGGAGGCCGCCTGGGCGGCGTCGCGCGTGCTGTGGGGCCTGCGGCGGTCCGAGGAGCTCCACGAGGAGGCCAGGGAGCGGCTGGACTCGGCCGTCGGCATGGTGGGCCGCTTCCTGCTCACTCCGCTGGGCTGATCCGGGGCCTGTGCGCGCACGACGCGGCTCGTTCCGCGGGTGCTCCGCCTTGTTCTCCCGGTGTCCCGCCATCTCGTCCCGGCCCGTGCCCCCGCCCGTTCACCTCGCGGTCGGCGAGGACCCGAGTCGCGGTGGGCAAGACAGTGGTCAAGGCGGCCTCGCGGTCGGCGAGGCCGCCTCACCCGGGCGGCACGCAAGCGGGAGGTCAGTCCTCCGGCAGCTCGACCGGGGCGATGTCGTCGTACAGGTCCCCCGGGCCCGGGTTGGACGGGTCCGTGCCGCCGCCGAACTGCTTCATGACACCCCAGACGGCGTTCAGCGCCGTCTGCACCGCGCCCTCGGCCCAGCCGGCCGTCCAGGAGATGTCGTCGCCCGCCAGGAAGAGGCCGCGCTTGTCCTCGGGCAGCCGGTCCTGCATGAAGTGGGTGAACAGCCGCCGCTGGTAGCGGTAGTGGCCCGGCAGATTGGCCTTGAAGGCGCCCATGAAGTAGGGCTCGTTCTCCCACGAGACGGTGACCGGGTTGCCGATGATGTGCTGCCGGATGTCCACCTTCGGGTAGATCTCGCCGAGCGACTTGAGCATGACCTCCATCCGCTCCTTGGCGTCCAGCGGCAGCCACTTGAGGCTGTCGTCGCACCAGGTGTAGGAGAGGCAGATGACGGCGGGCGCGTCCGGCCCGTTGTCCAGGAGATACGTCCCCCGGGTCATCCGGTCGGTCAGCGTCATGCTCATCGCGTCGCGGCCCGTCTCCTCGTCCTTGTCCAGCCAGAAGGGCCGGTCGACGGGCACGAAGAGCTTGGACGACTCCATGTAGTGGGTGCGCTCGATCGCCGTCCAGTGGTCGATCGGGAACAGCGCGTCGTCGCATGCGATCTTGGACAGCAGCATCCAGCTCTGCGCCGTGAAGACCGCGGCGGCGTACGTCCGGATGTCGCCGGCCGCGTCGGTCACCGTGATCCGGTTGCCCGCCGTGCGGTTCAGCCGGGTCACCGCCGGCCGGGGCTCCCCACCGGGGTGCAGCGCCGCGAGCGAGGTGCCGTACGGCCAGTGCACGATTTTCTCCGGCTCGCGCTCCCACAGCCGCAGCGGGAGCTGCTGGCTGCCGCCGACGATGCCGCGGTGGTCGTCGTCCGCGCCGGTGTAGACGACGCGCAGGATCTCCAGGATCGAGTTGGGGAAGTCGGTGTCCCAGCCGCCGGTGCCGAAGCCCACCTGGCCGAAGATCTCCCGGTGCCGGAAGGACTTGAACGCCTCCGACTCGCAGAGGAACCCGTAGAAGGTCTGGTTGTCGAGCTTCTCGACGATCCGCGACCAGATCTCCTGGATGCGCGGGACGTCGCGCTCCCGCAGCGCGCGCTGCATGTCGCTGAAGTCCGCGCCCTCCTCGATGCAGGCGTTCCAGGCGTTCATGACCTCGGTGTAGACCTCGGGGAGGTCCTGCACCGTACGCGCATAGTGCGACACGCCCTTCAGGTCGACGACCGTGGACGGCGTCTCCGGCGCGAGGGGGTTCGGGAAGGGCTTGGTCTCGAGGCCGACCAGGTCCGTGTAGTGCTGGAAGGCGGTGGAGGACGGCGGGAAGCGCATGGCGCCCATCTCCGCCGTCAGGCTCTCGTCGCAGCCCTCGAAACCGACGGTACGGAGCCGGCCGCCGATCCGGTCCGCCTCGTAGACGACCGGCTTGAGGCCCATCTTTATCAGCTCGTAGGCCGCGATGATCCCGGACAGACCGCCGCCGATGACGGCGACCTCGGTGCCGTGCTCGGTGGCCGGCACCGAGCCGATGCCGGCCGGGTGCGCCAGGAAGTCGTCGTACGCGTACGGGAAGTCCGGGCCGAACATGGTGATGGGCGGCTCGGCCTGGGCTTCCGCGCGCTGCTCATCGTGGACTGCGGTGGGCACGGAAGTCATCGGCGTGGGTCTCCTTGCGAGGGCGTGCGGGGGCGTGCGGGCGGTTTCTTCGGCGCCGGGGGCTCGGCTTGTGTTCTTGGGCGGGCTCGGCTTTTGGGCGGGCTCGGCTTGCTGGTTCGGGTTTGCGCGGGCTCCGGTTTTGCGCGGGCTCGGCTCGGTGGTTCGGGTTTGCGGGCTCGGTCGAGTCCGGCTCGGCCGGTTCGAATCCGCCCGACTCGAGTCCGCCCGGCTCGGGTGCGTCCGGGCTCGGGTTGTGCGGCTCGGCCGGTGGGTCAGCGGATGCGTTCGGTGAGGCGGCCGTACAGTCCGGGACGCCGGTCACCCAGATAGGTGTTCTCGGCCCGCGCGGTCCGCAGCAGGTCCGGGTCGGCGTCGGCGACGATCAAGTCCTCGGCGAGTCCGGCGCGGGCACGCGCCGTCCCGTCGGGGGCCACCAGGCAGCTGAGCCCGGCGAAGTCGAAGTCGCCCTCGGGACCGCAGCGGTTGGCGTAGGCGATGTGGAGCTGGTTCTCCCAGGCGCGGGCCGGGAGGATCGTCTGAGTGACGATCTCGTACGGGCGCATCAGCGCGGTGGGGACGAGCAGCAGCTCCGTGCCGGCCAGGGCGTGGGCCCGCACGTTCTCCGGGAACTCGACGTCGTAGCAGATCAGCAGGCCGATCCGGGTGCCGTCGAGGTCCGCCTGGACGACGGGGTCGTCGCCGGGGGTGAACCAGGCGTTCTCGAACTCGCCGAAGAGGTGGGTCTTGCGGTAGTTCGCGAGCCGGCTGCCGTCGGGGCCGATCAGCTGGACGGCGTTGTAGATCTTGTCGCCGTCGCGCTCCGGGTATCCGTAGCCGATGGCGAGGCCGTGCTCCGCCGCGATCTTCGCCACCGATTCGGAGGCCGGTCCGGTGGCGGGCTCCGCGAGCTCGGGGAGCGCGTCGCCGACCGCGTACCCGGTCAGGAACAGTTCCGACGTGAGCAGAGCGCGGGCCCCCGCGTCGGCGGCACGGCGGGCGGCCGAATCGAGCGACGCGAGGCTTTCACCGGTGTTTCCGGGAACGCCGCCGGGGCCTTGGTAGAGCGCGATGCGCAGCGGCGCCATGGGACCTCGTCCTGGTCGTGCGGGTGTTCGGTGGGATAACACGACGGTACGGTTCCGCCTGCTGCGTGGACAAGATGTGTATGTTGCGGCTCGATGGGGTGTTCGTTGCGTCTTATGAAGGCTTCGCGGCGATTCGTTGCGTTGAGGTGCCCGGAGTGATTTCCGCCTCCCGCTGGGTCTCTGCGGGTCGGCTCTGTGCGGGGTGCCCCGGGCGGGCGGGCCAGTGCGGTTCCTGGGTGCCGGTGCCGGGGCCGGGGCCTCCGGGAGGGGCCTTCCACCGCATATTTACGGCCGGTGAAGCCGGTGTTCTTTTATTCGGGTTCGCTGCGGCCACAAATACACGGAATTGTTCCAGGCCCCTCCCTGCGGCCCCGTCCCCTCCCGTGGTCGACCGACTGCCGGTCGGATCCCCGGCTGTTCCTGCGGCCCCGTTCCCCTCACGTTGCTGTCCGGGCGCCGGTCGACCCGGCTGTCCCGAGCTCGTTGTGTGCCTTGCGACTGTCGCGTCCGTTCGGCTGACCTCAACTCGGCTGCCGCCCAGCGGGTGTCGCATCCGTTCGGCCGGCCTGAGCTCGGTGCGCCTTGCGGCCGTCCTCAGCTCGGTTGCGTCAGCCCGGGGAGCCTGAGCTGTAGCGGCGCAGGAGGGGGGAGAGGACCAGTACGGACTTCGTCCGTTCCACGTACGGTTCGCCGGCGATCTGTTCCAGGACCCGCTCGAAGTGCCGCATGTCCGAGGCGAACACCTGTACCACCGCGTCCGCCTCCCCGGTCACCGTCGACGCCGACGCCACCTCCGGGTAGCGCGACATCCCCCGCCGGATCGCCTCGGGCGGGGTGTTCCGGCGGCAGTAGATCTCGATGTAGCCCTCGGTCTCCCAGCCGAGCGCCGCCGGGTCCACCCGTACGGTGAAGCCGGTGATGGCGCCCTCGGCCCGCATCCGGTCCACCCGGCGCTTGACGGCGGGTGCGGACAGGCCGACCTCGGACCCGATGTCCGCGAAGGAGCGGCGGGCGTCCTGGGCGAGGGCGTGCACGATGCGTTCGTCGAGATCGTTCAGTCGCACTGCGGGTTGATCACTTCTCTGTGCTGGGGACGCTCACGGGGCGGGGGCGGCACACTCCGTATGCGAAGTACAGCACACACCGTCCGCTTTCACCTGCGGCAGCGCCTCCCTCTCCGGCAGCCGGAGAGGGAGGCGCGCGGTGCTACCGGCCGGCCGGTTCCGTGGCGTCGTTCAGGCGGGAGCGGCGGATGCCGTACCCGAAGTAGACGGCCAGGCCCGCGGCCATCCAGAACCCGAAGACCGTCCAGGTCACCGCGTCGAGGCTGGCCATCATCCACAGGCAGAACGCCAGGCCGACGAGCGGCAGCAGCGGCGAGAGCGGGACCCGGAAGGTGCGGGGCATGTCGGGGCGGGTCCGGCGCAGCACGATCACGGCGACGTTGACCAGCGCGAAGGCGAACAGCGTGCCGATGCTGGTCGCGTCCGCGAGCTGGCCGAGCGGGATCGCGGCGGCGAGCAGGCCGCAGAAGAGCGAGACGATGACGGTGTTGGCGCGCGGGGTGCCGGTGCGCGGGTGGACCTTGGAGAAGACCTTCGGGACCAGACCGTCGCGGCTCATCGCGAACAGGATCCGGGTCTGCCCGTAGAGGACGGTCAGCACGACGCTGGCGATGGCGACCACGGCGCCCGCGGCGAGCAGCACGGCCCAGATGTCCTGGCCGGTGACGACCTTCATGATGCCGGCGAGCGCGGCCTCGGAGCCGGTGAACTGCCGCCAGGGCAGCGCGCCGACGGCCACGGCGGCGACCAGCACGTACAGGGTCGTGACGATGAGCAGCGAGAGCATGATCGCGCGGGGCAGGTCGCGCCGCGGGTTCTTGGCCTCCTCGCCGGCCGTGGAGGCGGCGTCGAAGCCGATGTACGAGAAGAACAGCGTGGCGCCGGCCGCGCTGACGCCGGCCATGCCGAGCGGCATGAACGGCGCGTAGTTGCCGGCCCGGATGCCGGTGAAGGCGACGGCGCAGAAGAGCAGCAGGGCGCCGATCTTGATCGCGACCATCACCGTGTTGACGCGGGCGCTCTCGCGGGCGCCGCCGAGCAGGAACGCCATGGCCAGGAGCACGACGATCAGCGCGGGGAGGTTGAACAGGCCGCCCTCACCGGGCGGCGCCGACAGGGCGTCCGGGATCGTGACGCCGATGGTGCCGGCGAGGAGTTCGTTCAGGTATTCGCCCCAGCCGACGGCGACCGCCGCGACCGAGACGCCGTACTCGAGGATCAGGTACCAGCCGCAGATCCAGGCGACGAGCTCACCGAGAGTCGCATAGGTGTACGAGTACGAGGATCCGGCGACCGGGATGGTGCCGGCCAGCTCCGCGTACGAGAGCGCGGAGAACAGGGCCGTGAGCCCCGCGATGACGAACGCGAGCGTGACCGCGGGCCCGGCCTCCGGCACGGCCTCACCGAGTACGACGAAGATGCCGGTGCCGAGCGTCGCGCCGATGCTGATCATCGTCAGCTGCCACATGCCGAGCGAGCGGCGCAGCGAGCCGCCCTGGCCCTGGCCCCCTTCGGCGACGAGCTGTTCGACCGGCTTGCGACGCAACAGCAGCGAGGCCGCGCGGCCCGCGGGCCCGCCTCCTCCGCGGTCGTCCGCCGATTCGTCAGGTGGCGCTGCGCCGTGGTCCAGCACTGGGGTGGCTCCTTCATCGCTGCCGGTCGGGCGGCGGGCGACCGGCAGACGGAACCAGTCGCAGGCACGGCGGAACAACGCCGCGCCGAACTGCTGGGGACCGCCGAGCGAACGGTCTCCGCCACTCCACGTACAGCCGACGACACTACGAGCCGGAGGCGGCCTCGCATAATGCGGCAACCTTGCGCATCGGCGCACGTTCGTTGCGTGACTGGGCCCAGACCGGGGGATCGTTGCAGGTCAGTGGCTGCATCAGCACAATCCGCCGATGCGGCGGCCGGAGAGCCGGTACGCCGACGGCCCTCCCGGCGGGTGCCGGGAGGGCCGGTGCGGGCGGGCGGGATCAGAGCCAGCTGGCGTGCAGCGGCATCCCCTCGGCGTAGCCCGCGGCGCTCTGGATCCCGACGACCGCCCTCTCGTGGAATTCCTCCAGCGAGCCGGCTCCCGCGTACGTACAGGAGCTGCGGAGGCCCGCGATGATCGAGTCGATCAGGTCCTCGACGCCCGGCCGGGACGGGTCCAGGAACATCCGGGAGGTCGAGATGCCCTCCTCGAAGAGGCCCTTGCGGGCGCGGTCGTAGGCGGACTCCTCGCTCGTCCGGTTGCGTACGGCCCGCGCGGAGGCCATCCCGTAGCTCTCCTTGTAGGCCCGCCCGTCGGCGGACTGCTGGAGGTCACCCGGGGATTCGTACGTACCGGCGAACCAGGAGCCGATCATGACGTTCGACGCGCCGGCCGCCAGGGCCATGGCGACGTCCCGCGGGTGCCGTACGCCGCCGTCGGCCCAGACGTGCTTGCCGAACCGCCGGGCCTCGGCCGCGCATTCGAGTACGGCCGAGAACTGCGGGCGGCCCACGCCGGTCATCATGCGGGTGGTGCACATGGCGCCCGGGCCCACGCCGACCTTGACGATGTCGGCGCCGGCCTCGACCAGGTCGCGTACGCCCGCGGCCGAGACGACGTTGCCCGCGACCAGCGGCACCCGCGGGTCCAGGGCGCGCACCGCCGCGAGGGTGCTGAGCATCGACTCCTGGTGGCCGTGCGCGGTGTCCACCACGATGGTGTCCGCGCCGGCCGCGAGCAGCGCCGCGGCACGGCCCGCGACGTCGCCGTTGATGCCCACGGCGGCGGCGATCCGCAGCCCGCCGTCCGCGTCGGTGGCCGGCGTGTAGAGGGTCGCCCGGAGGGCGCCCTTGCGAGTGAGGATGCCGACGAGCCGGCCGTCCGGGCCGACGGCCGGGGCGATCTTGCGGTGGGCGGCGTCGAGCCGGTTGAAGGCCTCGCGCGGGTCCAGGTCCGCGTCGAGGAGCAGCAGCTCCTTGGACATGACCTCGGACAGCTGGGTGAAGCGGTCGACGCCGGTCAGGTCGGATTCGGTGACGACGCCGACAGGCCGGCCGTCCTCGACGACCACGCCCGCGCCGTGCGCCCGCTTGTGGAGCAGCGAGAGGGCGTCGGCGACGGTGCCGGAGGGCGCGAGGACGATCGGGGTGTCGAGGACGTGATGCCGCTTCTTGACCCAGCCGATCACTTCGGTGACGACATCGATGGGGATGTCCTGCGGGATGACGACGAGCCCGCCGCGGCGGGCGACCGTCTCCGCCATCCGGCGGCCTGCGATCGCGGTCATATTGGCGACCACGAGCGGAATGGTGGTGCCGGTCCCGTCGGGTGAGGACAGGTCCACACCCTGGCGGGAGCCGACCGCGGAGCGGTTCGGCACCATGAACACATCGTCGTACGTGAGGTCGTAGGACGGCTTCAGATCATTGAGAAAACGCACGTACTTCATCGTCCCACGACCGCGCCCCGAACGTCCTGGGACGATCATCCAGGACCTGGCGCGCCCGCTGGTCGGATCCTCCGAGCGGCCGTACGGCCGCCCGGGTTCAGGCGCCGTCCGGGTCGGCGCGTTCGAGCGCCGGGCGGGGCGGCTGCGCGCCCGTCTCGTGGAGCAGCAGGTCGGCGGCGGCCGTGTCCGTGACGAGGCTGGTGACCAGGCCGGAGCGGAGTACGGCGTCGATGGCGCCGGCCTTGCGCCCGCCGCCGGCGATAGCGACCACCTCGGGGATCCGGCGCAGCCGGTCCGCCTCGACGGTGATGCAGCGCTCGCCCAGGTCACGGCCGATCCGGCGGCCGTCCGCGGCGAACAGGTGTGCGGACATCTCGGCGGCGGCGCCCAGCGAGGCGTAGTGCGCGCGCTCCTCCGGCGACAACATGTCGTGGACCGTGGAGATGCCGGCCTCCCAGGAGCCGATGGAGACGGCGGCGACGGTGACCTTGTCGAAGTACTCGAACGCCCGGGCGATGCCGGGCTGGCCGCGCAGCGCGGCGGCCGTGGTGGCGTCCGGCAGCAGCATCGGGGCATAAATCGGATGCGCCTCGCCGCCGGAGACGGTCGCCGCCCGGCGTACGGCCTCGACGGAACCGCGCTCGGCGGTGCCCGCGTCGTAGACCCCGGTGAGCTGGACGACGGTGCAGGGCGGCAGCCGGTCCAGGGCCACGGCCATGTGGATGGTGGAGCGGCCCCAGGCGAGGCCGAGCACATCGCCCTCCGTGACCAGCTCGGCGAGCAGGTCGGCGGCGACCTCGCCGAGGTTCTCCGGGTCCACGCCGTCGTCCTCGGCGTCGGACGGGGATTCGACGACGACGGCGTGCCGCAGCCCGTAGCGGGCGCGCAGCGCGTCCGAGCGCTCCGCGTCGAGCTCGGCGGGCACCCGGATCTCGATCCGTACGAGATCACGCTCCAGCGCCGTCTCCAGCACGCGGGCGACCTTGAAGCGGCTGACGCCGAACTCCTCGGCGATCTGGATCTTGGATTTTCCCTCGAGGTAGAAACGGCGGGCCATGGCCGCCGCCTGCACCAGCTCCGCGGGTCCCATCCGCATGGCTGACCGGCCCGTCGACACCGCGTTCTCCTTCACTGTCCCATTCGCCATCCGCTGCTCATCCTGTCAGAAGCAGCGGTTGCTGACCGGCCCTCGCCGCCGAGTGACCCGCAGAGTTCGCCGAAGTTCACCGTGCGGGCTCCTCGGCGCCCGTTTCAGTGCCCGCAGGCCCACCCTGCTCCCGCGGTGCTCTCCTCGGCCTGCCGGCGCAGCGCGCGCACCGCGGCGGCCGGGTCGTCCGCGCCGTAGACGGCCGATCCGGCCACGAAGACGTCGGCACCGGCCTCGGCGCACCGCTCGATGGTGCTCGCGGAGACCCCGCCGTCGACCTGCAGCCACAGCTCCAGGCCGTGCTTGGAGATCAGCTCCCGGGTGCGGCGGATCTTGGGCAGCATGATGTCGAGGAACGCCTGTCCGCCGAAGCCCGGCTCCACGGTCATGACCAGCAGCATGTCCAGCTCGGGCAGCAGGTCCTCGTACGGCTCAACGGGCGTGGCCGGCTTGAGCGCCATCGCGGCGCGGCCGCCCTTCGCCCGGATCTCGCGGGCCAGCCGCACCGGCGCGGCGGCGGCCTCGGCGTGGAAGGTGACCGAACCGGCCCCGGCCTCCACGAAGGCGGGCGCCCAGCGGTCCGGCTCCTCGATCATCAGGTGGCAGTCCAGCGGGATGTCCGACGCCCGGCTCAGCGACTCGACGATCGGCACGCCGAGGGTGAGGTTGGGGACGAAGTGGTTGTCCATGACGTCGACATGGAGCCAGTCGGCGCCCTCGACGGCTTTCGCCTCCTCCGCCAGACGCGAGAAGTCGGCGGAGAGAATACTGGGATTGATCTGCACGGCCATGGGGACAGCCTGCCATGATCGGCGGCGGGCCGCCGACGCCCGTTTCCGGCATTCCGTGCCCGGACCGCCCGAACCGCCCCCGGTTCGTTCCGCACCGTACTTCCGGGCGCTGCGTTCCGCCCCTTACGCCGGGGCGCTCCGGCCGGGCCGGACCTCCGTCGGTGGTGCTGCGCCCGGGGCGGCCCGTACTCCCGTCGGCGCTTCCGCGGACCCGGCGGCCGGCTCCGGTCAGCTCGACCGGTGCTGGGGCCGCACTCCCGTCCGCGTGCTGCGCCGGGGCCGCCGCCCGGCGGTCAGGCCGTGCGACGCAACAGCGCCAGGTACATCGCGTCCGTCCCGTGCATGTGCGGCCACAGCTGTACGTCGGGGCCGTCGCCCAGCGCGGGCACGTCCGACATCAGCGGGCGCGCGTCGATCCAGTCGGCCGTCACGGCGGCCGCGTCCGAACCGGCCACCGCCCCGTGCCCCTTGAGCACGTCCTCGACCACGGCGCGGGTCTCCGCGGGGTGCGGCGAGCAGGTCACGTAGCCGACGACGCCGCCGACCCGTACCGCGTTCAGCGCCTCCCGCAGCAGTCCGCGCTGGAGCGGGGCAAAACCGGCCAGGTCGCCGGGCTTGCGCCGCCAGCGGGCCTCCGGGCGGCGGCGCAGGGCGCCCAGCCCCGTGCAGGGCACATCGACGAGCACCCGGTCGAAGCTCCCGGGGCGCCACGCCGGCCGGGTACCGTCCGCCGTGATCACCTGGTACGGGCCGGGATTGCCCTCCAGCGCGCGGGCCACGA
>DOWQ01000476.1 GCA_003519485.1 Streptomyces sp.
CCCGGTCGCCGTACGGCTGCGGCGGCTCGCCGCCGTACGCGCGGACGTTGTCGTGTTCGGGGCGAAGTGTGGTCACGCGCCGACCTTGCCGACCACGGGAGCGAGGCCCGCCGACCGCTCCACGGCGCCGGTGTCCCCGCACTCCGCGAGCCAGTTGGCGAGCATCCGGTGGCCCCACTCGGTGAGCACCGACTCCGGGTGGAACTGCACACCCTCGACGGGCAGGTCGCGGTGACGCAGCCCCATCGTGATCCCGCTCGCCGGATCGCCGCCGCCGGTCCAGGCGGTGACCCGCAGCTCGGCCGGCACGGTGCCCGGCTCTACCGCGAGCGAGTGGTAGCGGGTGGCGGTGAAGGGTGACGGAAGGCCCTGGAAGACGCCCGCGCCCTCGTGGGTCACCAGCGACGTCTTGCCGTGCAGCAGCTCCGGGGCCCGGCCGACGGCACCACCGAAGGCCACCGCCATGGACTGCATGCCGAGGCAGACGCCGAAGACGGGCACGCCCGCCCCCGCACAGTGCCGCACCATGTCCACGCAGACGCCGGCCTCCTCGGGCGTCCCGGGACCGGGGGAGAGGAGCACTCCGTCGAAGCCGTCGCGGGCGTGCTCGGGGACGACCTCGTCGTTGCGCACCACCTCGCACTCGGCGCCGAGCTGGTAGAGGTACTGGACGAGGTTGAAGACAAAGCTGTCGTAGTTGTCCACGACCAGGATGCGCGCAATCACGGGGCCGCACCTCCGTTGTCGACAGTCACATCGTTGAACGGCAGCAGCGGCTCCGCCCACGGGAAGACGTACTGGAACAGCACGAAGACGATCGCCAGCGCGAGCACGAGCGCGATGGCCGACCGCACCCATACGTTCCCCGGCAGATGCCGCCAAATCCAGCCGTACATGCTGCCCCTTTCCGATCGGTGCACCGACCAGACTAAGGGTCCGCGACCGTGATCCGTGGGCCAGCTGTGAAAAGCGGCCGCCGCCGGCCACCGCGGCCGGCGGACCGGCTTCGCCGCGCTACTCCTCGGTCGGCCGGGCGTGGTGGAGATCGACCGTGCCGGAGTACCCGTCGAGCGTCACCGCGTCCTCCCGGTCGACCTGCCAGCCGAGGCCGTAGGCGTCGACGTAGTTCAGGTAGTTGCGGATCGTCTCCGAGGCGTTCAGCTCCTGTTGGAGCTTCGTCGTGTCACCGACGGCGGTGACGGTGTACGGCGGCGAGTAGACCCGGCCCTGGAGGATCAGGGTGTTGCCCACGCAGCGGACGGCGCTGGTGGAGATCAGCCGCTGGTCCATGATCCGGATGCCCTCGGCACCGCCTCGCCAGAGCGCGTTCACGACGGCCTGGAGGTCCTGCTGGTGGATCACGAGGTCGTTCGGCTGCGGATCGGGGACGCCGGGGATCCGGGCGGTGGCGTTCGGCGGCGCGTCCGTGAGGGTGACGGTCAGGCCCGCGCCGCTGAGCCGCTCCCTCTCGGCGGACTTCTCGAGCCGGTCGAGCTCGCGGTCCCGGGCGTCGGTGCTGCCGTCGTCGCGGCGGGCGAGCCGGTCGACCTCGGAGCGGACGGACGCGGCCTCGCCCTCGAGCCGCTCGTTCTTCTGGCTGCGCTCCTGGATCAGGTCGGAGAGCTCGAGCATCGAGTCGTCGGTACGGAGATTGGTGCCCCGCGCCGTGTCGAAACTGATCCAGAAGATCAGTCCCGCCAGGGCGAAGATCCCCACCGTGAGCAGCCGCACCGGCCGCCAGCGGCCGCGCCGGGATGCCGGCACGCGGGGTTCTCGGAGGGGATTCGCCGAATTGCTCACCGTACCCTTATCTCCTTCGAAGCTGCGGAAGCACTACGCTAACTGACGCGCCCGGGGAGGAAGCGGCCCCGTCGCTCACCACCCGGCCAACAGCCCAGATCTCTGCGCGGCCACGCAGCGCATCGACAGGAGAGTTTCCTCGTGCCGAAGTCACGTATTCGCAAGAAGGCCGACTTCACCCCGCCGCAGGCGAAGCAGACCAACATCAAGCTGACGAGCGGCCGCAGCTGGGTCGCGCCACTGATGCTGGCCATGTTCCTGATCGGCCTGGCCTGGATCGTCGTCTTCTATGTGACGACGGCGGACATGCCGATCAAGGCCCTCGGCAACTGGAACATCGTGGTCGGCTTCGGCTTCATCGCGGCCGGGTTCGTGGTCTCCACGCAGTGGAAGTAGCCGGTCGCAGCTAGTTGTCCACAGAGTTATCCACAGCGGGGGAAAAGATACTACGAGCTGTGGATAACTCAGGCCGGGTTGACGCCGGTACGACAGTAATCAGGTCCTACTGCGTGTCACCGACCGGGCATCAGTGCAGGTCAGTCAGGTTTTGAACACACGTTCCCATCCTGCCGGGCACAATATGCACAAGATCCTGCACTCGCTGTGGACAACTCGCCCCAGGGCCCTGCCGGGCCTCTTCAGCCGGTGAGCTGGAGGGTCCTCACCCACACCACCGCGAGGATCGCCAGCAGCACCGCCACGCAGGTCAGCCGCTGCACCAGCGCACGCCGACCGGGCGGCGCGTGCACCATTCCGTACGCGACGGCGGCGCCGACCACCAGGCCGCCGATGTGCGCCTGCCAGGCGATGTCCGCCCAGGTGAAGGTGAAGACCAGGTTCAGCGCGAGCAGCACAAGGACCGGCCGCATGTCCTGGTTCATCCGCCGCATCAGCACGGCCGTGGCGCCGAGCAGGCCGAAGATCGCGCCCGAGGCGCCCAGCGAGGGCTGGTTCTGTGCCGCGAGGAGATACGACAGCGCACTGCCGCCGAGCGCGGACAGCAGGTAGAGCGCCAGATAGCGGACCCGGCCGAGGGCCGCTTCCAGCGGCGCGCCGAGCCACCACAGCCCCAGCATGTTGAAGGCGATGTGCACCGGCTCCTCGTGCAGGAAGGCCCCGGTCAGCAGCCGGTACCACTCGCCGTCCGCGACACCCACGACCTCGGCGGTTCCCGGGTCGAACGCCAGGCCGAGCATGTCCAGCCGGCCCACGAGCCCGTCCCCCGTCGCGAGCACCGCGATCCAGAGGGCGGCATTGATGCCGAGCAGGATCTTGGTGACCAGCTTGGGGTCCGCGGTGTGCAGCCCGCCCGCCAGCGTGCGCGGGGCGCTCGCGGCCGGCGCACGCCACGTACCGGAGCCGCCGCGCGCGCAGTCGGGGCACTGGAAGCCGACCGATGCCTCCACCATGCAGTCCGGGCAGATCGGCCGCTCGCAGCGGACGCAGCTGACGCCCGTCTCACGGTCCGGATGCCGGTAGCAGCCCGGCAGGCCGCTCCCGGCCTGAGGAGTGTCGGGGCTTCCCGGCGCCTGGTCCATGGTCTTCCTCTTCTCCGTGCCGAAAGCCTGTGCGGCCCGAACGGCCCCGCCCTGGGCACACCGCCCATGGAGCTGCCCCGCTCGTACTACGGACGGGCGGGGCAGCTGGGTTCCCGTGGATCAGCCCTTACGGGTCTCCACGACGACCGACTCGATCACCACGTCCTGCACCGGGCGGTCGGTGCGCGGGTTCGTGGGGAGGGCCACGATCGCGTCCACGACCTTCTGGGCGGCCGGGTTCGTGATCTCACCGAAAATGGTGTGTTTGCGCGTCAGCCAGCCGGTGGGCGACACCGTGATGAAGAACTGCGAGCCGTTCGTGCCCGGGCCGGCGTTCGCCATCGCCAGCAGGTACGGCTTGTCGAAGGCCAGGTCGGGGTGGAACTCGTCTTCGAACTCGTAGCCCGGGCCGCCGGTGCCGTTGCCCAGCGGGTCGCCGCCCTGGATCATNNCGGTGGAAGACCGTGCCGTCGTACAGCCGGTCGGTGGACTTCTTGCCGGTCAGCGGGTGAGTCCACTCACGAGCGCCCTCGGCGAGCTCGACAAAGTTCTTGACCGTCTTCGGGGCGTGGTTCGGCAGCAGCCGGACCTCGATGTCCCCGTGGTTGGTCTTCAGGGTGGCGTAGAGCTGCTCGGCCACGATCTGCCTTCCGTAGTTCTCACTGACGCCCCGATCCTCGCACGGCCGGACCGTCCCGCACGAGTGACCGCCGAACCCGTACGGACAGCGGCAGTTCGTGGCATTGTCGGCAGAAGCCCGGGATCGATCGTGCTTGCCCCGGTTCGAGGCCCATGACCCGGATGCCTGTCCGCACATGCCGGACATCGCCGCAGCGGGCATGATCTCTATTCGGGTGGACAGGCGAAACCGTACCGCCACCGAGGAGGAGGATCCCGTGACCCGCATCGACAGCGTGCGCGCCGCGACCGACACCGCGAAGGACGGCGTGCTGCACGCCGCGGAGAAGGTGGCGCCATACGCCGGCACGGCCAAGCACCAGGCCGCGCACTACGCGCACGAGGCCCGCGTACGGCTGGCGCCCAAGGTGTCCCAGGCCGCGCAGCAGGCCCGCAGCACCGCACGCAGCCAGTACGACTCCCGGCTGCACCCCCGGATCGAACTGGCCCGCGGCTCCCTGCCGCCCAAGGTCGACCTCGCCGCGCAGAAGGCGGCGGTACGGACCCGTCGCGCCGCCCGGCACGCCGCCGACTACACCGTGCCGAGGGTCGAGCACGCGGTGGCCGCGGGCCGGCCCGCGCGCGAGGAGGCCGCCGCACGCA
>DOWQ01000274.1 GCA_003519485.1 Streptomyces sp.
GCGCGCGCCCCCCTTGTGCTCCGGTGCCCGGCGTACCGCTGGGTGTGCCCGCCGCTGCGCACGAGCACGCCGCGAGAGAGCGGGCGCATGCTGAGCCCGCGCAGACCGGGCGCGCCGGCCAGTGAGGTGAGGGACGGATCGAGGAGCCGCCCGGCGTGGTCGAGCCGGAAGCCGTCGACGTCGTCGGTGGCGAGCCGGCCGCCGATGGCGGGAGCGGCCTCCAGGACGGTGACATCGAGCCCCGCGCCGGTCAGCCGGGCCGCCGCGGTGAGGCCGGAGAGGCCTGCGCCGATCACGACGACGTCCCACCGGTCCGTGCTGTGCCGTGCGGTGCTGAGCACGTTGCCCTCCCCGAGGTCGGCGGTGTCTCCTCGCTGGGTGACCCTGCGGCCGCTGGAGACCTCATGCCCTCAACAGGGGCAGGGAATGCCCGGCTTGCGGAGGAGCCTAGACAAGGATTTCCGCCCGGCACAGTCGCGCACTGACCGTGCACGGGTGCACACCGGTTGCACGTCGAGCGCCCTCGGCCCCGGCTGGTCGCGGCCGGCCTCCGGACCCGGGGATCCGGCGGCCCATGACGCGGCGGCCGGTGGCACAGTGGCACGCATGTCCGACTCGCTCATATGTCCCGTTGTCCGCCGTGCGGTTCACGCCGATGACTCCGCGCTCGGTGAGCTGGACCGGCGTACCTGGTCGACGCTGCACGCCGTACAGCCCGAGCCGCCGCGCCCGGGAGCCCCCTTCTTCGACGCGACGCACGCGCCGGAGGACTTCCTCGTCGCCGAGGCCCGGGGCCGGATCGCCGGCTTCATCAGGCTCGTGCCGCCGACCCCGCTGCCGACCAACGCGCACGTACGCCAGATCCAGGGGCTCGCCGTCGACACCTGGGCCCGGGGCTGCGGCCTCGCGCGGACCCTGCTGACGGCGGCGTGCGAGGAGGCGCGGCGGCAGGGCGCACGCCGGCTCACGCTGCGCGTGCTCGGGCACAACACCCCGGCCCGGCGGCTGTACGAGTCGGCGGGCTTCGTGGTCGAGGGTGTGCTGCCGGGCGAGTTCCTGCTGCGCGGGATCTACGTCGACGACGTCCTGATGGGCCGCGGCCTGGACTAGCGCCGGGGGCCGGGGGGCCGGGGGGCAGGGGCGGGAGCCGGTGGGGACGAGGCCGGTCCGCGGCCGGCCGAGGACGCTGAACCGGGCGGAAGCTGCCCCGGGAGCGGCCGGATGCGTTCTTGCCCGATCTCGGAAAACCGTCCGCCTCGGACATGCCCGTGCCCCTGAATCGGCACCGGGCGGGCAGGCCCGTACGAGGCAGGCCGGTCCCCGGTGTGCGGGCGCCTGCCCTCCGGGTCAGAAGACGATGACCGGCTTGACCGTCCTGCCGTTGGCCGAGTCGGCGAACGCCTCGTTGACGGCTCCGAGTTCGTACGTCCGTACGAGCTCGTCGAGCGGGAAACGGCCCTGCCGCCACAGCTCCACCAGGCGCGGGATGAAGACCTGGGGAACCGAGCTGCCCTCGATGACGGTCTTGAACGTCCAGCCCTTGAGGAGGGATTCCCCGATCTCGAAGGGCACCCGCGTGCCGGGCGCGGCGGCTCCGACCAGGGCCAGGGTTCCCCTGACCGCCAGGGCTTCAGCTGCCTGGGTGAGCACGTCCGGGACGGCCGTGGTGTCAACGGCGTACTTCACGCCGCGCCCGCAGGTGATCTTCTTCAGTTCGGCGACGGCATCGGCCCGGCCGGAGTTGATCGCGTGGGTGACCCCCAACTGCCGGGCGAGGTCCAGCCGGGAGTCGTGCAGGTCGACGGCGATCACCGTGGTGCAGCCGGCGACCTTGGCCGCCATGATCGCCGCGGAGCCCACCGCCCCGACCCCGAAGACGGCCAGCGAGGTACCGGCCTGGGGGCGCAGCTCGTTGAGGACCGCGCCGGCCAAGGAAGACCCGGACATGGACGGCGCTGCGGGCCGGAACGACCGAGGAACCGGCGTTCCACTCGACCTCGGCCACCGCCTCGCGAGGCATCCGCCGATGACTGTGCTCAGCGTCGGGCGGGTGATCCCAGGATCAGTTCTCACTCACTCGCGGGTCGGACCACCCAGCGCAAACCAGGTGTCCGGCGCATCGGCCATACGGGGGACCGCGGGGGCACAAACGCTCCGGGGCGGACCCGCCCGACCGGCCACGCGACCCGGGCCGGGCCCCGGCCTCCGCCTAGCTTCCGAATCGGTCGGTGAGCTCCGGGAAGCGCTCGGCCAGCGCCTTCGGGTCGTCAAGGCCGACCGGCGTACCCGCCGGCTCCTCGGGCTGTTCCGGTAGTTCGAGATCCGGCAGCTCCATGCCGGTGAGCTGTTCGTACGCCTCGTACGCCGCGTAGCCCAGGTCCTCCGCGTCCCCGTCGAGCTCCTCGTCGAAGTCGTCCAGCAGCTCCGCCAGGTCGTCCGGCTCGTGCAGCGCACCCTCGAACACGTGCCGGCCCTGCCCGATCAGCCAGCAGCGGAAGTTGTCGAACGCGTCGTCGCTCGCGGAGCCCAGCAGCAACCGGGCCGCGCCCCAGAGATCCCAGCGGTACGAGCGGCCCAGCCGGGACTCGAAGTGCCGGGCGAAGTCCACGACCGAGTCGGGGTCCAGCAGCACCAGCCGGTCCACGAGCGCGTCGGCCTGCTCCTCCGGGTCGCCCTCGGCGGCCTCGCGGGAGCTGTCGACGATCGCCCAGAACTCCGTCTCGTCCATCACGGGAACAGCATCGTTGCCGGCAACCGGGTATGCACGCCGAGCGGGGCGGATGCGGCCGTGTCGTTACCGGCCGGGCGGATGACACGTAAAGACGACTGCGGTGCCGTCCGTGCGGGACGCCCCCGGTGTCAGACCCGGCTGCCAGGATCGTGCGCACTAACGGAGGACGGAGAGAGAGGACGCAGACGTGACCGAGCAGGGCAGGCTGACGGGCAGGATCGCACTCGTCGCGGGGGCGACCAGGGGCGCGGGCCGCGCCATGGCCGTACAGCTGGGCGCCGAGGGCGCGACGGTCTACGTGACCGGCCGCACGACCCGCGAGCGGCGCAGTGAGGTGAACCGCCCCGAGACCATCGAGGAGACCGCCGAGCTGGTCACGGCCGCCGGCGGCACCGGGATCGCGGTGCCCACCGACCATCTGGAGCCGGAGCGGGTCAGGGAGCTGACCGAGCGGATCGACCGCGAGCAGGGCCGGCTGGATGTGCTGGTCAACGACGTCTGGGGCGGCGAGCACCTGATCGACTTCGGGACGAAGATGTGGGAGATCGGGCTCGAACGGGGCCTGCGCATGCTCCGGCTCGGGGTCGAGACCCACATCGTCACCAGCCACTACGCCCTGCCGCTGCTGATCCGCCGGCCGGGCGCGCTGGTGGTGGAGGTGACCGACGGTACCGCCGAGACGAACAAGCGCTACCGCGAGAGCTTCTACTACGACCTCACCAAGTACGCCCCCATCCGGATGGCCCAAGCGCTCGGCGAGGAGCTCAAGGAGTACGGCGGGACGGCGGTGAGCGTCACGCCGGGCTTCCTTCGTTCCGAACAGATGCTCGACACCTTCGGGGTGACGGAGGAGAGCTGGCGCGACGCCGTGGCGCAGGAGCGGCACTTCGCCATCTCGGAGTCGCCGCTCCTCGTCGGCCGCGCCGTCGCCGAGCTCGCCGCCGACCCCGATGTGGCCCGCTGGAACGGCCAGTCGCTCTCCAGCGGGCAGCTCGCCAGGGTCTACGGTTTCACGGACGCGGACGGCAGCCGGCCCGATGCCTGGAAGTACATCTCCGAGGTCGCCATCGGCGGCAAGGAGGCCGATGCGTCCGACTACCGGTAGGACTTCTCCGGAGTGCGGCGTTCCGCAGTTCGGTCAAGACCGGGACGCGGACTGATCACAAAAGCCTCTGCCGCCTGTCCAGAGGCATGACTCGTTGCTAAGTTGCGGTGCAGTCAACAAAAGAATGACCAAGGATCTGAGTAAATGGCCAACGAAACCCGCGAGCAGTGGGGAAGCCGAGCAGGCTTCCTGATGGCGGCGATCGGGTCGGCGATCGGTCTCGGCAACATCTGGCGCTTCCCCGCCGTGACGTACGAGAACGGTGGCGGGGCCTTCCTGCTGCCGTACCTGATCGCCCTCCTCACCGCCGGCATCCCGCTGCTCATCCTCGAATACACCATCGGCCACAAGTTCCGGAAGTCGCCACCGGCGGCCTTCCGCAAGCTGGCGAAGCCCGCCCAGGTCATCGGCTGGTGGCAGGTGACGATCTGCTTCGTGGTCGCCGCCTACTACGCCGTCATCATCGCCTGGGCCCTGCGGTTCGTCGGCTTCTCCGTCGGCCAGCAGTGGGGCGACGACGCGAACGCCTTCTTCTTCGGTGACTTCCTCCAGGCCGCCGAGAAGCCCGGGATGATCTCCTCCTACGTCGACGGCGTGCTCTGGCCGCTGATCGCCGTCTGGGTGGTCGTCCTCGCGATCCTGGCCCTCGGGATCCGCAACGGCATCGAGAAGGCCAACATGGTCTTCATCCCGCTGCTGGTGCTGTTCTTCGTCGTCCTCGTCGCCCGGGCGATGACCCTGGACGGCGCCGGCAAGGGCCTCGACACGCTGTTCTCCCCGGACTGGGCCGCGCTCACCAACGGCAGCGTCTGGGTCGCCGCGTACGGGCAGATCTTCTTCTCGCTGTCCATCGGCTTCGGCATCATGATCACGTACGCCTCGTACCTGCGGCGGCGTGCCGACCTCACCGGGACCGCGCTGGTCGCGGGCTTCGCCAACAGCTCCTTCGAGATCCTGGCGGGCATCGGCGTCTTCGCCACGCTCGGCTTCATGGCCACCGCGCAGGGCGTGGCGGTCGACGAGGTCGCGGCCTCCGGCATCGGGCTGGCCTTCGTGGCCTTCCCCACCGTGATCTCCCAGATGCCGATGGGCGCGCTCTTCGGCGTGCTGTTCTTCGGCTCCCTGGTGGTCGCGGGCCTGACCTCGCTGATCAGCATCGTGCAGGTCGTGGTCTCGGCCGTGCAGGACCGGACCGGACTGGGCCGGCTCCCGGCCGTCCTCTCCGTCGGCGGCCTGCTGATGGTCGTCTCGATCGCCTTGTTCCCGACGGACGACGGCATCTACCTGCTGGACGCCGTGGACCACTTCATCAACCAGTACGGCATCGCGCTCGCCGCGCTGGCCGTGGTCGTCACCATCAGCTGGGCGCTCCGCAAGCTGCCTGCTTTCCAGGAGCATGCCAACGAGACGTCGGCGGTGCGGGTCGGCACGTGGTGGCGCATCTGCCTCGGGATCATCACCCCGCTCGTGCTGGGCTGGATGATGGTGGACAGCCTGCGGGCGGAGTTCGCCACGAACTATGAGGACTACTCGACAGAGTTCCTGCTCTGGGCCGGCTGGGGCGTGGCCGCCGCCGCGCTCGTCATCGCCGTGCTCCTCGCCCTGGTGCCCTGGCGCGACAAGAAGTCCGAGGCGCCGCCCGCGGGTTCGGACGTGCGGGAAGAAGGGAAGAGCTGATGTCGGCGAGTGCGATCATCATGATGATTGTGGCCATCGTGATCGTCTGGGGCGGCCTGATGGCTGCCATCGTTCTGCTGCGCCGCCATCCCGAGCAGCCCGAGCTGCCCGAGGACTCCCCGGCGGAGCCGAGGGACTGAGGCCGCCCGGCAGGGCACAGCACAACACCGCACGACACAACACAGCACGGCACATGACGCGGCGCCTCGCCTCCGGTCCGACCGGGGGCGAGGCGCCGCGCCCCGTATCACCGCACTCACTTCACCGATCCGGCCATGACCCCCTGCACGAAGTGCCGCTGGAAGGCGAAGAACAGGGCCACCGGCACGATCAGCGACAGAAAGGCGCCGGGCGCCAGTACCTCGATGTTGCTGCCGAACTGCCGCATCTGCGACTGCAGGGCCACGGTCAGCGGCTGGGAACCGCTGTCGGCGAAGATCAACGCGACCAGCATGTCGTTCCACACCCACAGGAACTGGAAGATCCCGAGCGAGGCCAGCGCGGGCCGCCCCAGGGGCAGCACGAGCCGCGAGAAGATCCGCCACTCCCCGCAGCCGTCCATCCGGGCGGCCTCCAGCATCTCCCGCGGAATCTCCGCGAAGTAGTTGCGCAGCAGGAAGATGGCAAACGGCAGGCCGTACGCCACGTGGAACAGCACGACTCCGGGGACGGAGCCGAACAGCCCGAGCGCCCCGAACATCTTCGCCACCGGCAGCAGCCCGATCTGGACGGGCACCACGAGCATGCCCACCACGACGACGAAGACCCAGTCGCGGCCGGGGAACTCCAGCCAGGCGAAGGCGTATCCGGCGAGTGAGGCGATCACAACCACCGCGACGGTCGTCGGGACCGAGATCAGCACGGTGTTCCAGAAGGCGTCGATCATCCCGGAGTCCCGCAGCAGCGCCGTGTAGCTGCCGAAGGTGAGCCGCCCGGGTTCGGCCAGGGCGGTCCACCAGCCGCCGGACGCGTTGTCCTCCTCCGAGCGCACCGAGGAGAGGAAGAGGCCCAGGGCCGGCATGAGCCACACCAGTCCGATGACGGCCAGCAGGGCCTGCAGCAGACCGCTGCGGAGCCGCCCCGCCGGCCGCGGGACCGAGCTGCGCCGTTCGACGGCGCTGTGGGTGGTCATGACTGGCTCCTGCGGAAACGTCGGATGTTGAAAATCATGGCCGGTACGACCAGGAGCAGCAGGAGCACGCCGAGGGCGCTGCCCAGCCCCTGGTTGTTGCCGCCGCCGAAGGACACCAGCCACATCTGCATGGCCAGCACGTTGGCCTCCTGCTGCACCGGCCCCGGGGCGATGATGTAGACGAGATCGAACACCTTCATCACATTGATGACCAGCGTCACGAACACCACGGCGAGCACCGGTGACAGCAGCGGGACGGTGATCCGCCGGAAGATCTGCCACTCGTTCGCCCCGTCCATCCGGGCCGCCTCCAGCACATCCCGGGGCATGGCGGCCAGCCCGGCGGCGATCAGCACCATCGAGAAGCCGGTCCAGATCCACAGATACGCGCCGATGATGGCCGGAGTGACGAGGGCGGGACCGAGCCAGGAGATGCCCGTGTACGGCTCGGCGAAGTTCTTCGCGGGCAGCTGCACGGCGTACTCGCCCGGCGACAGGCCCGTGAAGCGGTACGACCCGTCGGCCGCGGTCGTCGTTCTCCCGACGACCTCGCCGCCCCGTACCGCTTCGACCGCCATCTGTGGCAGCCCGGGCTCGGCGGCGTCCACCCGGCCCGGTTCGCCGCCACCGCCGGGGGTGAAGTCGACGTAGACGACCCCGCGCAGCTCGGCGTCGGCGGCCGCGGCGGCAGCGGCGTCCCGGGCCGGCTCGGCGTTCTTCGGCAGGTCCTTGGGCGGGACGCCGACGAGGCCGAGGTCGACCGTGTTGCCGGGGGAGAGCTTCTCCGCCGTCGCGTACGAGCCGTCCGGGCGCTCGGTGAGTCCCTGGCCGTCCCGGGCCCGGGCGCCGGGATAGGAGCTGCCCTCCTCGAAGGCGTCGTGCACGCCGACGGCGACCGCGTTGAGCACACCCCGGTCGGGGTCGTGCTCGTAGACGACGCGGAAGATGATGCCCGCGGCGAGGAAGGAGATCGCCATCGGCATGAACATCAGCAGCTTGAACGCGGTGGCCCAGCGGATCTTCTCGGTGAGCACGGCCAGCACCAGACCGAGCCCGGTCAGCAGCGCCGGCGCCACCACGACCCAGACCGCGCTGTTGCGGACGGCCGTCAGCGTCGCCGGGTCGCGGAACATCTCGGTGTAGTTCTCGGCGCCGACGAAGCGGGTCCCCGAGGCGTCGAAGAAGCTGCGGCCGACGGTGAACAGAATCGGATACGCGACCAGCGCGCCCAGCAGGAGCAGCGCCGGCAGCAGGAAGGCCAGCGCGACGAGCCGCCGCCGGCGGGCGGTGCGTCGGGGCGGGCCGGGGGCGGCGCCCCCCGCTTTCGCGGGCGGCGCCGTACGGTCGGTGACGGGCGGGGCTGCGCCCCGCACGGAGGTGATGGGCATGGCAGTGGCTGTCTCTCAGTCCTTGTACGCCTTGGCCGCGGCGGCCTCGAGCGCGCGGGCGGTGGCCTTGGGGTCGGAGGGGTCCCGGAGGAAGTCCTGGAGGGCCTTCCACTCGCCCGCCCCCTGTGTTCCGCCGAAGGCGGCCGGGGCCTGGTCGGACATGTCGAAGCGCACCGTGCCACCGGCCTCGACAAGCGACTCGGCGATCTGCCGGGTGGTGGGGTCCTGGTAGCTGTCGAGCTTCACGCTCTCGTTGGGCGAGACGAACCCGCCCGCCTCGGCCCAGATCTCGGCCGCCTCGGGCGTCGCCAGGAACTCCACCAGCTTCATGGCTGCCTCGGGGTTCTTGCCGTCCTTGAGCACCGTCGCGGCGTCACCTCCGCCGATCACCGGCGCCTTCCCCTTGCCGATGGCGGGGAAGGGGAAGAACTTGGCGTCCTCGCCGACCTTCTTGTTGAGTTCGCCGGAGATCAGACCGCCGACGAAGTCGCCCTCGTAGACCATCCCGGCCTTCGGCTCGTCGCCGAAGACGTGCTCGACGGACTCGGGGAAGTCGGTGCGCAGCGCGCCCTTCCCGCCGCCGGCGACCAGGTTCTTGTCGGCGAAGAGCTCGCCCAGGGTGGTGAGGGCCTCGACGACGGTCGGGTGCGTCCACGGAATCTCGTGCGCGGCGAGCTTGTCGTAGTTGTCCGGCCCGGCCTGCGAGAGGTAGATGTTCTCGAACCAGTCGGTGAGCGGCCAGCCGGCCTCTCCGGCGACGGAGAAGGCGGGCAGACCCGAGTCGGCGACGACCCGGGCGGACTTCATCATCTCCTGGTAGCTCTTCGGGGGTTCGACCCCGGCCTGGGCGAAGGCGTCCGGGCTGTACCAGACCGTGGACTTGTGGGAGGCCTTGAAGTAGAGGCCGTAGTACTTGCCGTTGACCGAGCCGTAGTCCCGCCAGACGGGCGCGAAGTGGATCCCGGCCTTGTTGTACACCTTGCTGGAGAGCGGCTTGAGCCAGCCCTTGTCGGCGAACTGCTGGAGCACGCCGACCTGCGGCACCATCACCACGTCGGGGGCGTTGCCGCCCTCGATCTTGCTGCCGACGACGGTGGAGACATTGTCGCCGGTGGAGGTGAAGGTGGTCTTGGCGCCGGTCTTCTCGGTGAAGGCGTCCAGCACCTTCTGGAAGTTCTTCTGCTCGACGCCGGTCCACACTCCGGCGACCGAGACGGTCTGTCCCTCGAGTTCCGTGCCGCCGCCCGAGCCGGAGCCGGCGTCGCCGCTGCCGCCGCCGCAGGCGGTGGCCGTGAGGGCGAGGCCGAGTGCCGTTGCCGCGCAGGCCGTTGTGCGCCGGTTGCTGGTGCGGCTCTTGATCCGGGTCATGGGGTGATTCCCTTCGTGGAAAGATCGCTGATCCACCAGGCGGTGGTGGAGCCGGGGAGGATGCCCGGCGGGCACTCCCCGCTCGCGAGGAGCGGCGTCCCTGCGACGGGCGCCGGTACGGGGTCGAGTCCGAAGTTGACGGCGCACACCAGCCCGTCGCCGCGGACGAAGGCGAGCACCTGGGGCGGGCTCTCCAGCCAGCGCAGCGAGCCCTCGCCGAGCTGGGGCAGGCCGCGCCGCAGGTTCAGACCGTCGCGGTAGAGGTGCCAGAACGAGGTGGTGTCGGCGAGCGCCCGGTCGGTGGCGTGCTCCGCGAACCACTCGGGCTGCGGCAGCCACGGCCGGGCCGCGCTGTCCGCGGCGGTGAAGCCGAACGGGGAGGCGTGACCGGACCAGGGCAGCGGCACCCGGCAGCCGTCGCGGACCCGCAGCCGGCTGCCCGTCCTGCGGAAGATCGGGTCGGTGAGCACCTCGTCGGGCAGGTCGACCACCTCGGGCAGGCCCAGCTCCTCGCCCTGGTAGACGTACGCCGCGCCGGGCAGGGCGAGCATCAGCAGGGCAGCGGCGCGGGCCCTCGCCGGGCCGACCGCGGCGCCCTCGCCGGCGTAGCGCGTGACCGTCCTGACCTGGTCGTGGTTGTTGAGCACCCAGGTGACGGTGGAGCCGGTGCCGGCGATGTCGGTGAGCGCCTCGGAGATCGTCCGGCGGAAGGTGTCGACGTTCCAGTCGGCGCTGAGCAGGTGGAAGAAGAATGCCTGGTGCAGCTCGTCGGGGCGTACGTACGCGGCCTGGTCGGCGGCCGTCGGCACGGACGCCTCGCCGACCAGCAGCCGGTCCTGGCCGTCCCGCGCGGTGTACTCCTCGCAGATGGCGCGCCAGTCCTGCCACACCGCGTGCACCTCGGGCTGGTTCCAGGCCAGCGGGTTGACGGAGTCGCGGGTGCGCTCGTCGATCCCGGGGTCGGGGGAGTCGGGCAGCGCGGGGTGCTTGAACAGACCGGCGGCGACGTCGATGCGGAAGCCGTCGACACCGCGGTCGAGCCAGAAGCGCAGCACCTCGTCGAAGGAGCGGCCGACGTCCGGGTTCCGCCAGTTGAGGTCGGGCTGCTCCGGGGTGAACAGGTGGAGGTACCACTGGCCGGGCTCGCCGTCCGGCTCGGTGACCCGGGACCAGGCCGACCCGCCGAACATGGCCCGCCAGTTGTTGGGCGGCAGTTCGCCGTGCGCCCCGCGGCCGTCGGCGAAGTGGAACAGCGAACGGGCGGCGGAGCCGGGCCCGTCCCGGAGGGCGTCCCGAAACCACGGATGTTCGCTGGAGCAGTGGTTCGGCACGATGTCGATGAGCACCCGGAGGCCGAGCCGGTGGGCGTCCGCGACGAGGTGGTCGAACTCCGCGAGGTCCCCGAAGATCGGGTCGACGCCGCAGTAGTCGGCGACGTCGTAGCCGTGGTCGTGGTGCGGCGACGGATAGAACGGGCTGAGCCAGATGCCGTCCACGCCGAGCTTCTTCAGATACGGCAGTCCGGTCCGGACGCCGGCGAGGTCGCCGATGCCGTCCCCGGTGCTGTCCAGAAAGCTGCGGACGTAGACCTGGTAGATCACCGCATCACGCCACCAGGGGGCACGTCCCAGCGATGGCTGGGGCAGCTGAGGGGCGGTGGCCGTGGTTATGAGCATGTCCCGTGAAACCCGTCTGACTCGATGCGGTGCTGATCTTGCTGGCCGCTGTTATGCATGCATGTTAGGTAGTCGAGTCGAACAGGTGTCAATGAGTGCGAGCGAACTGCTTGAGCAATGCTCTTGTTTGCCCCATTTTGCCGAGCATTAAGAGGAGAGTCCTTGCTTAACATGTAGGCAAGGACTCTGAGGGGGTGTGGAAGTGCGCCGAGCGGGGCGGAGCGGCGGAAGCCGCCCCGGGCGCCGGCTCAGTCCCGGCGGACGATCGCCTCGAGCTCCCGGGCCAGCCGCGCGACGGCCTCCGCCGGCGTCTGCCGCTGGGCCATCGCATCGTGCACGACCGCCTGGATCGCCAGGTTCACCTGCTGGTACCGCGGACTCTTCGGCCGTGGCTCGGCGGCGAGCACGCTCTCCCGCAGCGTCGGCAGATACGGGAACCGGCGCACCAGCCCCGGATCCTCGTACAGCGCGGCCCGCACCGGCGGCAGCGCCCCCTCGGTGAGCACCCGGCGCTGGACGCCCTCGCTCGTCAGATGGCTCAGCAGGTCGGCGGCGGACCGGGGGTGCTCCGAGCGCGCGTTGACCGCGAGGTTCGAGCCGCCGAGCACACCGGCGGCGGGACCGTTCGGCCCGGGCAGCGGGACCACCCCGAACTTACCGGCCACCGCCGAGTCCTCGCCGCCGGCCAGCTTGTGGACGTACGGCCAGTTCCGCAGGAAGAGCAGCCGACCGTCCTGGAAGACCTGCCGGGACTCCTCCTCCTTGTAGCCGAGCGCCTCCTTCGGGATCCAGCCCTCCCGTACGCCGCCGGCCAGGAACTCCAGCCCCCGCCGGGCCGCGGGGGAGTCCACCGTGACGCGCGCGCCCTCGTCGGCGAGGATCGTGCCGCCGGCGGACTGCACCGCCTCGGCCGCGTTCACCGTGAGCCCCTCGTA
This sequence comes from Streptomyces sp., assembly GCA_003519485.1. GTDB lineage: Bacteria > Actinomycetota > Actinomycetes > Streptomycetales > Streptomycetaceae > Streptomyces. Next base: position 12,013 of record DOWQ01000274.1, read on the forward strand.
CGGCAGGAACTGACCGGCGTAGCCGTCCAGGCCGTACTTCGGCGCCACGGTCTTCGCGAGCCGTTCCAGCTCGGCCCAGGTCCGCGGCGGCTTCTCGCCCTCCCGGTCCAGCACGTCCTTGCGGTAGTAGAGCAGGCCGGCGTTGGTGACGTACGGCAGCGCGTGCAGCCGCCCGCCGAAGGTGGCGGTCTCCACCACGGGCGGCAGGAAGCTCTTCACCGGGAAGCGGTCCGCCTCCAGTGGCGAGATCCAGCCGGCGGCGGCGAACTCGGAGGTCCAGGCCACATCGATGTTGAGGACGTCGAAGCGGTCGCTGCCGGACCGCAGGCTGGTGGTCATCTGCGCGCGGACCTCGTCCGCGGCCTCCGGCAGCTCGACCAGCGTCACCTTCTCGCCGGGGCGCGCACGGTTCCAGTCCTTCAGGACCCCGCGCAGGTAGCCGGTCAGATCGCCGCCCGTCACCAGGGTCAGCGGGCCCCGCTCGCCGGTGTCGCCCACGGGCTCCGCGCGGACGTCCGCGCCGCCCGAATAGCCGGCACAGATCAGGGTCGCCGCCAGGAGCCCCCTACCCGCGGCCCGCTTCCACCGCATAGGTTCCTCCTGAACGCGACTACGCCGGTGGCCCGCCCGGCATGCGCACCTGTATACCCGTTAGGCATGCGGGATACTAGACGTCGCGAAGATGTCAGCGGGCGATCCGGGTCACAACCGGACGGAGCGTCCCCAACAAGCAGGTACGGCGGGGAAGGAGGAGGGCGAGCGTGCGTCTGCCCCTCCTGGCGCTCCTGGCGAAGGAACCCGCGCATGGATACGAGCTCAAGCAGGCCCTTGAGAAGCTCCTGGGCGCCGCGTACCCTCAGCCGAACATCGGACAGATCTACGTCACCCTCGGCAGGCTGGAAAAGGCCGGTCTCATCGAGGGGGAGGACGTCAGCCAGTCGAGTCGGCCGAACAAACGCATCTACCAGCTCACCCCGGCAGGGCGTGAGGCGGTGGCCGCGTGGTTCGAGGAGCCGACCGACGAGCCGCGGGTGCGGGACGAGTTCTTCATGAAGCTCGCCCTCGCCCCCGACTCGGGAGTGGCCGACCAGATAGCGCTGATCAACAAGCAGCGCCGCCACTACCTCAACACCATGCGCGATCTGTCGAAGCTGGCCGCGTCCGAGGACCGGGACAACCGGGTCGCCCAGCTGCTGATCGAGGGCGCGATGCTGCATCTGCAGGCGGATCTCGACTGGTTGGAGCGTTGTCAGGAGGAGCTGGAATGAGTTACGAGGCCCCTCCCGCCGAGATCGGCGGGGCCACCGCCGCCGACGCGGCCCCCCTGCTGCGGGCCGAGGGACTGGTCAGGACGCATCCGGCCGAGGGGGCGCCCGTCGAGGCCGTGCGGGGCGTCGACCTACGGGTCGAGCGCGGCGAGTTCGTCGCCGTCACCGGGCCCTCCGGGGCCGGCAAGTCCACCCTGCTCCATCTGCTCGGCGGTCTCGACCGGCCCGACAGCGGCCGGATCTGGCTCGAGGGCCGGCGGGTCGACACCCACAGCGAGGCCCGCTGGGCCGTCCTGCGCCGCCGCAGCATCGGCATCGTCTTCCAGTTCTTCAACCTCGTCTCCGACCTGACGGTCGCCGACAATGTCGAGCTGCCCGCGCTGCTGGCCAACAGCTCGCCCCGGCAGGCCCGGGAGAGCCGCGCCGAGCTGCTCGCCGATCTGGGCCTGGCGGGCAAGGAGAACAGCACGCCCGGTGAACTCTCCGGCGGCGAGCAGCAGCGGGTCGCCCTCGCCCGGGCCCTGGTCAACCGCCCGGCCCTGCTCCTCGCCGACGAGCCCGCGGGCAGCCTCGACAGCAAGGGCACCCGTGAGGTGCTGCGGCTGCTCTCCCGCTATCACGAGCGCGGCCAGACCATCGTGCTGGTCACCCACGACGCCCGGATGGCCAGCGCCGCGGACCGGGTGATCAGCCTCTTCGACGGCCGGATCGTGGACGACGCCACGCTCGGCGGCAGCGGCAGCCGCCGCACCGGCGGCGTCTCCGGCATGCTCGAGCTGAAAGGCTGACCGCGATGCGCGCCACGGTGCGCTGGGTGCGCGCCGATCTTCGGGGCCACCGCGCCGAAGCCCTGTTCCTGGTCCTCGCCACCGCCGGGATCATCGTCTCGCTGCTCCTCGCCGGAGCGTTCCTCGCCTACGCCGTGAACCCCTGGCAGCGGGTCTTCACCGAGTCCGCCGGCGCGCACGTCTGGATCCACACCAAGGGGTCGTCGGACGCCGACGCGCTGACCCGGCTCGACGGGGTCGAGGCCGCCTCCGGGCCCTTCCGGACGGCCGGGGTCACCGCCGAACTGGGCGGCGACACGGCGAAGCTCCAGCTGCGCGCCGCCGGCCCCGACGCCCCCGACGTGGGCCGCCCGCTCGTCGGCTCCGGCCGCTGGCTCGACGGCGGCAACGGCGACCAAGTGGTGCTGGAGAGCTCGCTGGCCCGCGCGCTGTGGGCCGAGCCCGGTGACGCGCTCGGCATCCGCGCGGCCGACGGCACGGTCCGTACGCTGCGGATCGCGGGCGTCGCGGACACCGCCGAACAGCGGTACAGCCCCGGCGAGACCGCCGGCGTCGGCTGGGTGCTGCCCGGCACCCTCGACCGGGTCGAACCCGACCGTGAGCGCCGCGGCCAGTCCGTCGGACTGCGCCTGGACGACCCCGAGGACACCGACTTCGCCGTCCAGCGGGCGGTCACCGAGCTCGGCGCCGACCAGGTCGCCGGGGTCTCCACCTGGGAAGGCGCCCGCGCCGACGCCGAGGGCGGCGACCGGGTCCTCGGGCTGCTGCTCGGGGTGTTCGGGCTGGGAGCCCTGCTGGCCGCGGCCCTGGCCGTGGCGGGCGCCATCAGCACCAGGGTCCGCGGCCGTCTGCGGGACATCGCCGTCCTGAAGGCCATCGGCTTCACCCCCGGCCAGCTCGTCCGGATGTTCCTGCTGGAGCACCTCACCCTCGCGCTCGCGGGCGTCGCCTCCGGGGCACTCCTCGCCGCGGTCCTCGGTCCGCGCCTCCCGGGCCGGGCCGGCGAGGCGATGCGGCTGTGGCAGTCCCTCCCCGAGCACACCTGGATCCCGCTCGCGGTCTCCGCCGGCACGGTCCTGCTCATCGCCGCGACGACCGGGCTGGCCGCCTGGCGGGCCGGCCGGGTGCCGTCGCTCCCCGT
>DOWQ01000436.1 GCA_003519485.1 Streptomyces sp.
CGCCGTCCCGGCTGCCGGCGACCCCTGGCCGCAACTGGACGTGCCCGCCCGCGCGCTGACGGTCCAGTCGGCCGCGCTCGCCGTCGCCAAGGCGGGGGAGCGCGCGCTGGACGAGGCGGCGGAGTCGCTCATCGACGCCTGCGCCCGGATCGNNCCGTGGTCCGGCCGGAACCCCGGCCGTCACCAGGGCGTCCGTCGTAGGGTGAGGACATCATCGGCGGGGGGAAGCGCCCGGCGATGCCGACAGAATCGCGAGGAGCTGAACCGATCATGCAGTGTCCCAAGTGCCATGCGCCCATGCACACTTACAACCGCAATGGCGTCCAGATCGAACAGTGCAGCGGTTGCCGGGGGATCTTCCTGGACTACGGGGAGCTGGAGTCGCTGACCCGGATGGAGACGCAGTGGTCGCAGCCCGCGCCGCCCCCCGGCCCGGCCCCGCAGGCCTACCCCGCCGCGCCGGCCTGGGGCGCCCCGCACCAGGGGCACCACGGCGGCCACCACGGCGGTCACCACCGGCAGAAGGGCTTCGGCCGGATGCTGTTCTCCTCGTGAGCGGCTCGCGCGACTCGTGAGTGACGACTGAGGGCCGGAGCGCAGTGCTCCGGCCCTCAGTCANNCTCTCCCGCTGAGCTAATCGTCCTCGTGCGGCGTGCGCGATACTGGGATTGAACCAGTGACCTCTTCCGTGTCAGGGAAGCGCTCTCCCGCTGAGCTAATCGCGCGGGTGGTGCGAGTCCTCACGGACCCTGTGGACGATACTGGGATTGAACCAGTGACCTCTTCCGTGTCAGGGAAGCGCTCTCCCGCTGAGCTAATCGTCCGAGGTGGAGACGGGATTTGAACCCGTGTAGACGGCTTTGCAGGCCGTTGCCTCGCCTCTCGGCCACTCCACCAGTGTCGCGAAGGTCGAAATGACCCCCACTCCGAGCGGACGACGAGATTCGAACTCGCGACCCTCACCTTGGCAAGGTGATGCTCTACCAACTGAGCTACGTCCGCAGATGTCGGGTTCCGGGGCGCTTCCGCGCTCCGGCGACGTGGTGAACTCTAGCGGATTCCTTGGCCAGCTCAAATTCCGTTTGCCCAGCGTGCTGCGCTCGTCGCCCGCCCGGGGCGGCGCCGGCGCCACCGGTCATAGAATCGCACCCGTGTCCGACCTCGTCCCTCTGGCCCGCTTCGGCGGACTTGTCGCCACCGATCTGCGCGATATCACCAGCGACCCCGAGGCCCTCGACTCCGCCGGCTTCTGGGCGGTCGTCGCGGGCTTCGAGGGCGCGCTGACCTGCGCACGCTTCGGTGAAGTCCGGCCCGCGCCGCGCCATGCGCCCGTCCCCGGCGGCTGGCGGGGCCCCTCGGCCGGGACCTGGACGTCCTCCCTGGACCGGGCCGGCTACATCGCGGGCGTACGGCGGATCCGCGAGCACATCGCGGCCGGCGAGGTCTACCAGGCGAACCTCTGCCGGGTGCTGTCCGCGCCGCTGCCCGAGCCCGAGCGCGCCGATGTCGATGTGCTGACCGCCCTGCTGGCCCGGGGCAACCCGGCCCCGTACGCCGGCACCGTCCGGCTCCCCGCGCACGGCGTCGAGGTCGCCACCGCCTCGCCCGAGCTCTTCCTGCGGCGGGACGGCCGCACGGTCGAGTCCGGGCCGATCAAGGGCACCGGCCGCACCGCCGCCGACCTGCTGGAGAAGGACCACGCCGAGAACGTGATGATCGTGGACCTGGTCCGCAACGACATCGGCCGGGTCTGCGCCACCGGCTCGGTGACCGTGCCCCGGCTGTGCGCGGTCGAGGAGCATCCCGGCCTCGTCCACCTCGTCTCGGACGTGCGCGGCGAACTCCGGCCGGGCGCGGGCTGGCCGGAGCTGCTCGCCGGCACCTTCCCGCCGGGCTCCGTCACCGGCGCGCCCAAGTCCAGCGCGCTCCGGATCATCGACGCGCTGGAGACGGCGCCCCGCGGCCCGTACTGCGGCGGCGTCGGCTGGGTCGACGCGGACCGCGGGACCGCCGAGCTGGCGGTCGGCATCCGTACCTTCTGGATCGACCGGACGGCCCCCGGCGGCGCGCAGCTGCGCTTCGGCACCGGCGCCGGCATCACCTGGGGCTCCGATCCGGAGCGCGAGTGGGACGAGACCGAACTCAAGGCGCACCGGCTGCTCGCGATAGCGTCGGGTGCATCGGGGCAACAGTGGGCCGGGGAGCAGCAACCGGCCCGGGCGACGCTAGGGGAAGCACTGTGAAGATCTGGCTCGACGGCAAACTGCAGGACGCAGAGGACGCGCGCGTCTCCGTGTTCGACCACGGGCTGACCGTCGGCGACGGCGTCTTCGAGACCCTCAAGGCCACCCACGGCCAGGCGTTCGCCGTCACCCGGCACCTCGACCGGCTGGCCGTCTCCGCCCGCGGCCTCGGCCTGCCCGAGCCGGACCTGGACGAGGTGCGGCGCGCCTGCGACGCCGTGCTGGAGGCCGACCCGCTGCCGTACGGCCGGCTGCGGATCACGTACACCGGCGGGGTCTCGCCGCTCGGCTCCGACCGCGGCACGACCGGTCCGACCCTGGTCGTCGCGCTGGGCGGGGCGAAGCGGCGGGCCGACAGCACGGCCGCCGTGACCGTCCCGTGGGTCCGCAACGAGCGGGGCGCGCTGGCCGGCCTGAAGACCACCTCGTACGCCGAGAACGTCATGGCGCTCGCCCGGGCCCACGCCCAGGACGCCACCGAGGCGATCTTCGCCAACACCGTCGGGCAGCTGTGCGAGGGCACCGGGTCCAATGTCTTCGTGGTCCTCGACGGCGCGCTGCACACCCCGCCGCTCGCCGCCGGCTGCCTCGCGGGCATCACCCGCGCCCTGACCGCCGAGTGGACCGGCGCTCAGGAGACCGAGCTGCCGCTCGACGTGCTGGAGCGCGCCGACGAGATCTTCCTGACCTCCACACTGCGCGACGTGCAGGCCGTGGACAGGCTCGACGGCCGTACCCTCCCCGGCGCCCCCGGCCCGGTCACCGCCAAGGCGATGCGGGTCTTCGCGGAGCGCTCCGCGGCGGACCCCGACCCGCGCTGAACCTCCGCGCGGCGGCGGCCGGCGGGCGGTCCGGCCGCCGGCCGGAAGCGC
>DOWQ01000171.1 GCA_003519485.1 Streptomyces sp.
CAGCGCATCTACGACTCGAAGGTGTCGCTGAAGGCGAACAGAACCGGAACCGACCGGCGGTCCCGAGCGCGTACGGCCGCCGCACGCTCCGGTGACCGGTCGGGCGTCGGGCCCCGCGGGCCGGGGTGCGCCCGGCTCCGGAGCCGGGCGCGTAGGCACCCTAGATTTTGCTATGGGCATGACATACCTTGCCATCCCAGACGAGGAGTGTTGATGCGCGCACGTTCTGAGACCTGGCTCATTCCCGCGCTGGCCGCCGCGGCCGCGGTCACCGCCACCCTGATTCCCCTGACGCACGGCGCGGACAGCGCTCCGGACCCGATGGCGCCCGCCGCCGCGCAGAACGGCCCGGCGGACGGAAAGGCCCGGCCCGACGCCCGCAATGTGGTGCTGGCCGTGCACGGTGGCGCGGGAACGGCGCTCAACCGCGACGAGACGACTCCGGAGCGGGAGAAGGCGTACCGGGACGGGCTGTCCGAGGCGCTGCGGGCCGGGCAGAAGATCCTCGACGACGGCGGGTCCAGCCTGGACGCGGTCGAGGCCGCGGTGCGGAAGATGGAGGACAACCCGCTTTTCAATGCGGGCAGGGGCGCGGTGTTCACCGCCGACGCCGGCCATGAGCTGGACGCGTCGATCATGCGCGGCTCCGACCTGGCGGCGGGCTCGGTCGCGGGCGTACGGAGTCTGCGCAATCCGATCGAGGGCGCCCGGCTGGTCATGGAGAAGTCCAAGCACGTGCTGCTCGCCGGCGAAGGCGCGGACGACTTCGGGGCGCGGCACGGCCTGCGGACCGTAACCCAGGACTACTACTGGACGCAGGCCCGTTGGGACTCGCTGATGAAGGCCAAGGCGGCCGAGGCGGGCGACGAAAAGGCCGCCCGGTCCGAGGAGACGCTCGCCGACACGCAGTCCAAGGGCACAGTCGGCGCCGTCGCCATCGACCGCGACAAGGACATGTCGGCCGCGACCTCGACAGGCGGCATGACCAACAAGATGGCGGGCCGAGTGGGCGATTCACCCATCATCGGAGCCGGGACGTACGCCAAGAACGACACCGTCGCCGCGAGCGCCACCGGGGCCGGCGAGGTCTTCATCCGGGGCGCGGCGACCGCGACGATCTCCAACCTCATCGAGTTCAAGGGCCTGGGGGTGGCACCCGCCGCGTACGAGGTGATCGTAAAGCGGCTGCCCGAGCTCGGCGGTGACGGCGGTGTAATCGCCCTCGGACCGAACGGGGACTTCGACGCGCCGCACAGCAGCCCGGGCATGTTCCACGGCTACCTTACGGAGGACGGCAAAATCGTCACCAAGATCTTCCCGGAGGAGTCACCGGCGAACAGCTGACGCACCAACCCCGAGCGGATGCCCGGGACGCGACACGGGAAGCCGTACAACGAGAAACCGCCGGTCGCTGGCGACCGGCGGTTCCGTGTGGTGTCCGAGGGGGGACTTGAACCCCCACGCCCGATAAAGGGCACTAGCACCTCAAGCTAGCGCGTCTGCCATTCCGCCACCCGGACCAGGTAACACACCGCAGTTCCCCGCGGCGACATGGACCACGATACCAGGGGTTCGGAGTGCGTTTCACCCGCGTATTCCGGGGGCCGGGGCGCGACGGCGCCCCGGTGAGCTGGGGCTATGACGTTCCGTGGCCGACCGCGGACGAACGGTACAGAAGCGGCATACGGCGGGCGCGGGCCGGGCGTGCCCGGGACCCCGGAAGCCCCGTGCACGCCCGGCCGGGCCGCGGCCGGGCGATCCCGGGCCCCGCCGCCGCCACCCCCGCGCCGGCTGCTCAGCAGTCCTTGCGCAGCGAGCGCAGGTGCTCCGCCGAGCGTTCGGCGAAGCGGAGCGAGTCGCCCGGGTTGTCGTGCTCGGCGATCCAGTGGTGCTTGTAGCGCCGCTGCATCCGCTCCACGCCGCCGATGAAGCTCTGGTAGTCGATGTCGCCGTCGCCGACATCCGTCATCCGGTAGCCGTCGCGGGTGGACGGGTCGCGGTCGCCGTCCTTGACGTGGAAGAGCGGATAGCGGTGCGGCTGCTTCAGTACGTAGTCGATCGGGTCGAAGGGCGCGGCCACGCCGTCCGGCCGGACGCTGAAGCGGAACTGGGCGCAGAAGGCCCAGTAGATGTCCATCTCCAGGTGGACGAGGTCGGGGTCGGTCTCGGCGAGCAGGACGTCGTAGAGCCGGACGTCCGGCTGGTCGCTCGCGAAGGAGAACTCCTCCGCGTGGTTGTGCTGGTAGAACTTCATGCCCCGGGCGCGGGCAGCCGCGCCGTAGGTGTTGAAGTCCTCGGCCGCGCGCTTCCAGGCGTCGACGGTGTCGCCGTAGCGAAACGGGCCGCTGGCGGTGCCGACGTGCTTCAGGCCGAGCGTCTCGGCGTCGTCGAGGACCTGGTCGAGCTTGGTGGCGAACGTGTAGGCGTTGGGGTCGCTGGAGTGGTAGCCGACGTGGCTGCCGACCGGCTTGAGGCCGTTGTCCCGGACCAGGGCGCGCAGTTCCGGGAGCGTGATGGCGCCCGCCGAGCCCTGGGTGTAGCCGGCGAACTCGACCTCGTCGTAGCCGTAGCTGCGCAACTCCTCGAAGACCCGGGCGAAGCCTATGGTGCTGACCTGGTCGCGAAGGCTGTAAAGCTGCATGCCGAGCCGGCCGGGGGGCAGCAGCGGGGCACCGCCGGCCTTCCCGGCGGCCTCGGCCGGGGCCGCGACGGCCGGGGTGCCGGTGG
>DOWQ01000275.1 GCA_003519485.1 Streptomyces sp.
CGGCTCCGGAGCCCGAGCCGGCGCCCGGCCCCGCTCCCGGCGGCCAGGACGCCACCGCCGGTTCCGGCCGCAACGGCGGACCCGCCGCCGGCTTCAACGGCAGCCACAACGGCGGACCCGGCACCGGCTCCCAGGCAGACGCCGACGCCGACGAGCCCCTGTCGGCCACCGGCCTCCCGGACGACATGTCCCGCGAGGAGGCGTACTACGGCGCCTTCCGGCGGTACGTCGCCGAGCGGGGCGACTTCCCGAACGCCCGGCAGTTCGGTCTCTACCTGATGGACCTCTACGGCGTCCTCGGCCGTACCGGCGGGCCGCTCAGCGAGCGGTCGCTCCGCGGCTATCTGCGCGACTTCCGGCAGCGCTACAGCAACGAGATGGACACCGAGTACATCGCCTGAGCCCGGGCGAACCCACGAGGGCCGCCACCCCAACCGGGATGACGGCCCTCGACGAGATTTTCGACGAGACCCGGACGGGATCGCCGAGTGCTCCGCTACGCGCCCAGAAGCTTCCGCGCCCGGTCCGCCCCGACCGTCAGCAGCAGCGTCGGCAGCCGCGGCCCCGTGTCACGCCCCACCAGCAGCCGGTACAGCAGTGCGAAGAACTCGCGCTGCGCCACCTTGAGCTCCGGAGTCGGCTTGGCGTCGGCCGGGAAGCCCGCCTGGAGCTTCGGAACGCCGTACACGAGCGTCGTCAGGCCGTCCAGCGACCAGTGCTCGTCGAGCCCGCCCAGCAGCAGCCGCACCGACTCCCGCTCGGTTTCACCGAGCGAGCCGAGCAGCTCGGCGTCCGGCTCCTCGCGGACCCGGGTCCGCGACTCCACCGGCACCTGAGTGGTGATCCAGTTCTCGGCGCGGTCCAGCCGGGGCCGGGCCTCGTCGAGCGACTCGATCGGGTTCGCCGGGTCCAGGTCCCGCAGGATGCGCAGCGTCTGCTCCTCGTGGCCGGCGGTGATGTCGACCACCGACGCCAGCGTCCGGTACGGCAGCGGCCGGGGGGTGCGCGGCAGCTCACCGGCGGCCGTGCGGGTGGCCCGGCCGTAGGCCGCGATGTCGGCGGGCTGCGCCGTGCCGTCCGCGGTCTTCCGCTCCAGGGCGTCCCACTCGTCGTAGAGCCGCTGGATCTCCTGGTCGAACGCGATCTTGAAGGACTGGTTCGGCCTGCGCCGCGCGTACAGCCAGCGCAGCAGCGACGCCTCCATGATCTCGAGCGCGTCCTGCGGCGTCGGCACGCCGCCCTTCGAGCTGGACATCTTGGCCATGCCGCTGATGCCGACGAAGGCGTACATCGGCCCGATCGGCTGCTCGCCGCCGAAGACCTCCTTCACGATCCGGCCGCCGACGACGAAGGAGGACCCGGGCGAGGAGTGGTCGACGCCGGACGGCTCGAACACCACGCCCTCGTAGGCCCAGCGCATCGGCCAGTCGACCTTCCAGACCAGCTTGCCGCGGTTGTGCTCGGACAGCAGCACGGTCTCGGCGTGCCCGCACCGGCAGGTGTAGCTCAGCTCGGTCGACTCGTCGTCGTACGCCGTGACGGTCGTCAGGTCGCGGTCGCAGACGGAGCAGTACGGCTTGTACGGGAAGTACCCGGCGCCCATCCCGCTGCCGTCGTCCTCGGCCGCCGCGCCCGAGCCCTCGGCCGCGGCCTCCGCCGCGGCGGCGTCGGCCTCGTCGAGCTTGCCCTTCTGCTGCTGCGGCTTCTGCGGCTTCCGGACCTGGCCCGCGGGGCTCTGGCCGACGGAGTCCTCGCTCGCCGCGTCCTGGCCCGCGGCCTTCGCCGGCTTGTCCTTGGTCCGGTAGCGGTCGAGCACGGCGTCGATCCGGCCGCGCTCGCGCATGGCGAACAGGATCTGGTCCCGGTACGCCCCGGAGGTGTACTGCTCGGTCTGGCTGATGCCGCGCACCTCGATGCCCAGCTCCGCCAGCGCGGCGGTCATCGGGGCCTTGAAGTGCTCGGCCCAGCTGGCGTGCGCACTGCCGGGGGGCGCGGGCACGCTGGTCAGCGGCTTGCCGATGTGCTCCGCCCAGGACGGGTCGATGCCCGCCGGCACCTTGCGGAACCGGTCGTAGTCGTCCCACGACAGGATGTGCTCGCAGGCGTGGCCGCGCCGCTTGATCTCGTCGGCGACGAGGTGCGGGGTCATCACCTCGCGCAGGTTGCCGAGGTGGATCGGCCCGGACGGGCTGAGGCCCGAGGCGCAGACAATGGGTTTGCCGGGGGCGCGGCGCTCCGCCTCGGCGATGACCTCGTCCGCGAAACGGGAGACCCAGTCGGTCTCCGTGCTCTGAGCCACGATCGGTTCCTCTTCTTCCTACGCTTTCCTGCGCTCGAAAGCCTGGCGGCTCCATTCTCCCAGACCCGGGAGGGGCCGCCGAGCCATGGGATACTGGGCGGGGCGGTCCACCCGCTCCCCCGCTCTCTCAGCGAACGTCTCTCTGCGAAAGAAGGCACGAGCACCTCATGGCTTCGGTCCCTTCCCTTGCCGCAACAGTCCACCAGCGCCTCGCGGACGCCCTCTCGGCAGCACTGCCGGAGGCCGGGGCCGCCGACCCGCTGCTGCGACGTAGCGACCGGGCGGATTTCCAGGCCAACGGGATGCTGGCGCTCGCCAAGAAGCTGAAGGGCGACCCGCGTTCGCTGGCGGCGAAGGTCGTGGAGCGGATTCCGACCGCCGCGACCGACTCCGACCCGGACCCCGCCATCGCGGCCATCGAGGTCTCCGGCCCCGGCTTCCTCAACATCACCGTCTCGGACTCGGCGATCACCTCCACGCTGGCCGCCCGCGGCGCGGACGACCGGCTCGGCGTGCCGTACGCCGAGCAGCCGGGCACCACGGTCATCGACTACTCCCAGCCCAATGTCGCGAAGGAGATGCACGTCGGCCATCTGCGCTCGACGGTGATCGGCGACGCGATCGTGCAGATCCTGGAGCACCGGGGCGAGACAGTGATCCGCCGGCACCACATCGGCGACTGGGGCACCCAGTTCGGGATGCTCATCCAGTACCTGATCGAGCACCCGCACGAGCTGGACCACGCCTCGGACGCGGAGCGGGCCGCCGGTGAGGGCGAGGCGGCGATGGCGCGCCTCAACCGCCTCTACAAGGCGTCCCGCACGATGTTCGACTCCGACGAGGAGTTCAAGGACCGGGCGCGCCGCCGGGTGGTGGACCTGCAGGCGGGCGACGAGCAGACCCGCGCCCTCTGGCACAAGATCGTCGACGAGTCGAAGATCTACTTCCAGGGCGTGTACGAGCAGCTCGACGTGCTGGTCCGCGACGAGGACGTGGTCGGCGAGAGCGCGTACAACGACGATCTGCACCAGGTCTGCCAGGACCTGGAGGAGTCGGGTGTCGCGGTCCGCTCGGACGGCGCGCTCTGCGTGTTCTTCGACGACGTGAAGGGCCCGGAGGGCAATCCGGTCCCGCTGATCGTCAGGAAGTCCAACGGCGGCTTCGGCTATGCCGCGACCGACCTCGCCGCGATCCGGGACCGGGTCGGCACGCTCAAGGCCGACACCCTGCTCTACGTCGTGGACGCCCGCCAGGCGCTGCACTTCAAGATGGTCTTCGAGACCGCCCGGCGGGCCGGCTGGCTGCCCGACGGCGTCGCGAAGCAGCTGGCGTTCGGCACGGTCCTGGGCAAGGACGGCAAGCCGTTCAAGACCCGGGAGGGCGAGACGGTCCGGCTGGTCGACCTGCTGGACGAGGCGGTGGACCGCGCCGCGGTGGTCGTCCGCGAGAAGTCCGAGGGCCTCGGCCTCGGCGAGCAGGAGATCCTGGAGCGCGCCAACCAGGTGGGCATCGGCGCGGTGAAGTACGCGGACCTGTCCACCTCGATGGCCCGCGACTACATCTTCGACCTGGACCGGATGGTCTCGCTGAACGGCGACACCAGCGTCTACCTCCAGTACGCCTACGCCCGGATCCAGTCGATCCTCCGCCGGGCCGGCGATGGCGTACGGCCGCTGGCGCACCCCGAGCTGCCGCTGGCGCCCGCCGAGCGCGCGCTGGGCCTGCACCTGGACGCCTTCGGCGAGGTGCTCGCCGAGGTCGCCGCGTCGTACGAGCCGCACAAGCTGGCCGCGTACCTCTACCAGCTCGCGTCGTTCTACACGACCTTCTACGACCAGTGCCAGGTCCTGAAGGCTGAGGGCGGCCCGGCGCAGGTGGAGAACCGGCTGTTCCTGTGCGCCCTCACCGCGCGCACCCTGCACCAGGGCATGGGCCTGCTGGGCATCCGCACGCCCGAGCGGCTGTGAGCGGCTGAGCCACTGAGCCACCCGCCGCCCTCCCCGGAGGACGGCACCGCTGCCGCCCCCGGCGCCGCCCCGCGGACCGGGGGCGGCGCCGTGTCCGGGGCGGGCATCCGACGCGGCGGTGCGGACCGGTGACAGGCCACGTCAGCGCGTCGCGGGGGTACGCTCGCCCCACTACGGGACCGCACCGGGCCGGGCCGTACGCAGCCGTCCAGGGACCGGCCCACCGCGGTACGCACACCTGCGCACCGGGTGCGTACGCCGCGCGCACGAGCCCGACCCCCGCACCCCGTCCCGCCCCGCAACCCCGCACGCCAACGAGTGAGAGAGCACCTCATGTCCCACCCCCTCCTCGATCTCGCCCCCCTCACCGCCGAGCACTTCGCCGCCATCGAACGGCGGGTCGCCGCCGTGCTGCGGACCGACGCCGACGTGGTCGTGATGCAGGGCGAGGCCCTGCTGCCGCTGGAGGGCTGCATCCGGGGTGTGGCGCACCCCGGCTCGACCGCGCTGAATGTGATCACCGGCCCGTACGGGCAAACCTTCGGCGGCTGGCTGCGCGACTGCGGGGCCACCGTCGTCGACATCGAGGTGCCGTACGACACGTCGGTGTCCGCCGACGCGGTCCGGCGAGCCCTGGAGGAGCACCCCGAGACGGAGCTCGTCTCCCTGGTGCACGCCGAGGCCGCCACCGGCAACACCAACCCGGTGGCCGCGATCGGCGAGGTCGTCAGCGCGCACGGCGCACTGCTGATGGTCGACGCGGTGGCCTCGGTCGCCGCCGAGCCACTGTTGACCGACGCCTGGGGCGTGGACCTGTGCGTGATCGGCGCGCAGAAGGCGATGGGCGGCCCGGCGGGGGTCTCAGCCGTCTCCGTGAGCGAGCGCGCCTGGGAGCGGATCGCCGCCAACCCCGCCGCGCCGCGCCGCTCGTACCTCTCCCTGCTGGACTGGAAGGAGCGCTGGATCGACACCGGCCGCACGGCGCTGCCGCACGCGCCGGCGCAGCTGGAGATGCTGGCGCTGGAGGCGTGCGTCGCCCGGATCGAGGAGACCGGCGGGCTGGACGCGTCGTTCGCCCGCCACCGGGCGGCCGCCGCCG
>DOWQ01000364.1:0-680 GCA_003519485.1 Streptomyces sp.
GCCGCCGGCACCCGCGTCGTCCTCTGCGGCCGGCCGCCACTGCCGCCGGACGGCGAGGGCGAACCGATCGCCACCACCCTCGCCTTCGACAACCGCGGCGGCGCCCAGCGGCTGACCGAACACCTGCTCGCCCTCGGGCACCGCCGGATCGGCTACGTCACGGGGCCGTCCGACCGCACCACCACGCGGCACCGGCTGGAGGGCCACCGGGCGGCCCTGGCCGCCGCGGGCCTCGCCGACGGCTCCGAGCGGCTGACCGTGCACGGCTCGTTCGACCGCTCCTCGGGCTACGACGCGACGGTGGAACTGCTGCGTCGGCAGCCGGACCTGACGGCCGTCGTCGCCGCCAACGACACCATCGCGCTCGGCGCCTGCGCGGCCCTGCGCGACCGGGGCCTGCGCATCCCCCAGGACGTCTCCGTCGCCGGCTTCGACGATCTCCCCTTCAGCGCGGACGCGGTGCCGGCGCTGACCACCGTACGGCTGCCGCTCCACGAGGCCGGGGCCCGCGCGGGGCGGCTCGCCATGGGGCGCGACACGCCCCCGCCGGGCGGGGTGGCCACGATCCGCGCGGACTTGATGGCCCGCGCCTCCACGGCACCCCCGCCCTGACGGGCGGCCGGGAGGGGCCGGCACACAGTGCGCGCGGGGCCGGGCCCGGCCCGGTTCCGGGTCCGGGT
>DOWQ01000364.1:691-4221 GCA_003519485.1 Streptomyces sp.
TCCGGGGTTCGGGTCCGGGGTTCCGGGCGGCGGCCTTGGTCCAGCCCGGCTTGCGGCCCTCGCCCCGGGTCCGTGACAGGAGCCGGCCGGGGCTCCGGCTCCCGCTTCCCACTCCCGGCTCCCCCGCCCGGCGGGATCGCACAAGGCCACCTGCCCGGAGCCTCGTCCGTATCACCCTTCCGGGCGAGCGCGCGCTGGTGTGGGCGCGCGCCCCAGCGGGCAGCCGATCTCGGGGAGTTGTTCCGGAGAGCCGCCCCGGCGGACGTTCCGCGGGGTTGACCACCGCGCGTTCGCCTGCTTACCGTCCGCGCGGAGCCCTCCGTCTGCCAGCACCCCCCGACGTCCGTCAGGAGCAGCCGTGCAACTCGCCTTCTCGACCCTCGGTGTACCCGGGATGCCGATGCCGGACGTCGTACGACTCGCCACGGACAACGGCTTCCACGGCGTCGAGCTGCGCACGCACCCGGAGGAGCCGGTCCACCCCGGCGTCGGCGCGGCCGTACGCGCGGAGACTCGCGGGCTGTTCGAGGACGCCGGCGTACAGCTGCTGACCGCCGCGGGCTACACGCGCGTCGCCGCGCCCGGTGACGACCAGTCCGTCATCGGCGAGCTGCACGAGCTGCTGGCGCTCGCCCACGATCTCGGCGCGCCGTACGCACGGGTGTTCCCCGGCGGCACCGAGCAGCCGACGTCCGAGGAGGCCGACGCGGCCGCCGCCCGCCGCCTCGCCGCAGCCGCGCCGCGCGCCGCCGAGCTGGGGGTCACGCTGCTCCTGGAGACCCACGACTCGCACCGCCGGGGCGCGGACGCGGCCCNNTCCTCGGCCTGGTCGGCCACCTCTCCGTGGGCGCCATCTGGGACGTGATGCACCCCTGGCGCGACGGCGAGGAGCCGTCGTCCTCGTACGCGGTCCTGGCGCCGCATCTCGGCTACGTCCAGGTGAAGGACATCGAATCAGTGGAGGAGACCACTCCGCTGCCGCTCGGCGAGGGCGTGCTGCCGCTCGCCGAGTGCGTGGAGCTGCTCAGCCGGGCCGACTGGGACGGCTGGCTGTGCTGGGAGTACGAGAAGCGCTGGTATCCACAGGCGGCGGACCTGCCGCCGCTGCTGAAGCCGGCGCACGACCACCTGTCGGCCCTGCTGACCCAGTCGGCCTGACCGTACGGGCCCACCGGCCCGGCACACGCCACGACGCGGTACGGGCCCCGCCACCACGCGGTGCGAGCCCGCCATCGGGGCCCGGCGCGCCCACGGCCGCGCCACCACCCGAACCCACGTCCGCACCACTCCCGGCCCCCCGCCGCGCCACGGCTGACGCCTCGCCACGCCCTGCTGAGCCATCCCCGGCGCCCAGCCGCGCATCCCGCCGGTGCCCCCACCCTGCCCGCCCACGGCGCCCCGCCAAGGCCCCCGTCGTCCCTTCCGGCCGCCGTCCGGGCGCGGGATCCGGCATGTCGATCTCGGCTCCACCCATTGACTGGCGGTAACTTTCCGGCTATCCGTGTGTTCTTGGAAGTTTCCTTCACCGGTTCCTTCCAACGGTTTTCTCCATTAATCAGAGGCAGCACGGAAGTTGGCCGCACCGCACGTCCCGCGCACCGCACCATGCCCGCGCGGGCCGTACCCGGCGCTTGCCACCTCTCCTCCGCACGGAAGGAGCCGCAAGTGCATCACCCCACCTCCCGCCGCACCCTGCTCACCGCCACCGCCGCCGCGGCGGCGCTCGCCGCCACGGGGCCCGGCGAGGCACGGGCCGCCGAGTCGGCCCGCCACCCGGACCGCGAGCGACTGCGAAGACTGATCTCCCGGATGAGTCTTGAGGAGAAAGTCGGACAGCTGTTCGTGATGCGGGTCTACGGGCATTCCGCCACCGCCCCGGACCCGGGCGACGTCGCCGCCAACCAGAAGGAAATGGGCGTCTCCAGTGCCGCGGAGCTGATCGCCAAGTACCACGTCGGCGGCATCATCTACTTCGCCTGGGCGCACAACACCCGCGATCCGCACCAGATCGCCGATCTCTCCAACGGCATCCAGAAGGCCGGCCTCGCCCAGCCCACCCCCGTGCCGCTGCTCATCTCCACCGACCAGGAGCACGGCATCGTCGCCCGCGTCGGCCTGCCCGCGACGCTCATGCCGGGCGCGATGGCCCTCGGTGCGCACGGCTCGCGCGGTGACGCCCGTACGGCAGCCCGGATCGCCGGCGCCGAGCTGGCGGCCCTGGGCATCCGGCAGAACTACGCACCGGTCGCGGACGTCAATGTGAACCCGGCCAACCCCGTCATCGGCGTACGGTCCTTCGGCGCCGACCCCGAGGCGGTCGCCCGGATGGTCACCGCGCAGGTGGAGGGCTACCAGGCCGCCGGGGTCGCCTCGACGGCCAAGCACTTCCCGGGCCACGGCGACACCAGCGTGGACAGCCACTACGCCATCCCGCTGATCACCCACAGCGAGGAGGAGTGGGAGCGGCTGGACGCGCCGCCGTTCAAGGCCGCCATCGCCGCCGGGATCGACTCGATCATGACGGCCCATCTCCTCTTCCCGGCCCTCGACCCGGCCGACGACCCGGCGACGCTCTCGAAGCCGATCCTCACCGGCATCCTGCGCGAGCGGCTCGGCTACGACGGCGTCGTGGTCACCGACTCGCTGGGCATGGCGGGCGTCCGGCAGAAGTACGGCGACGAGCGCGTGCCGGTGCTGGCCATCAAGGCGGGTGTCGACCAGCTGCTCAACCCGCCGGACCTGCCCGTCGCCTGGAACGCCCTGCTGGGGGCCGTACGGAACGGCGAGATCAGCGAGGCCCGCCTCGACCTGTCCATCCTGCGCGTCCTCGAACTGAAGGCCCGTCGCGGCCTCTTCCGTGAGCCGTACGTCAGCCACCAGGGCGTGGACCAAACGGTCGGCACCAAGCCGCACCTGGTGGCGGCCGACCGGATCGCCGGGCGCACCACCACCCTGCTCGTCAACGAGGAGTCGGGCGGCCGGGCGCTGCTGCCGCTGTCCCGCCGCAGGCAGCAGGAGCTGCTCGTGGTCGGGGTCGACCCGTCGGCCCCCTCGGGCACCGGCGGCCCGCCGACAAAGGTGCTCGCCGAGTCGCTCACCGCGCTGGGCTTCACGGCGACCGCGCTGTCCACCGGCACCAGCGGCCGGCCGCACCCGACGCGGGCGCAGATCGACGCGGCGGTGGCCGCGGCGGAGGGCAAGGACGCGGTGGTCGTCGCCACGTACAACGTGACGGCCTCCTCCTCGCAGCGCACCCTGGTCTCGGAACTCGCCGCGACCGGGGTACCGGTGGTGCACCTCGCCATCCGCAACCCGTACGACATCGCCCATCTCGACGGCGTCGGGGCGTCCCTCGCGAGCTACTCGTGGACGGACGTGGAGATGCGGGCCGCCGCGCGGGTCATCGCCGGCCGGACCGATCCGACCGGACAGCTGCCGGTGCCGGTGCAGCGGGCCGACGACCCGGCACAGGTGCTGTACCCGATCGGGTACGGCCTGCGGTACTGACACCGGGCGCGGGGCCCGGGCCT
>DOWQ01000193.1 GCA_003519485.1 Streptomyces sp.
AGCAGCCCCGCCGTGAGAAGTGCCCCGGTACGCGCGCCCGGCCGGGGCCGGCGGTGCGGCCCCGACGGGAGGGGCGTCCGGGACGGGCGGGCGTGGGGTCGGGGGTCTTGGGCGGCCCGCATGGGTGTCCCTTCGGTCGACGGCGTCGCTGCGAAGCTTCCCGCCGTACCGCCGATTCCGCCGCCCCGCACCGCACGTTCCCCCGAAAGGACCATCAGCGCGCGCGGGCGCCGCCCGTCACACCTTCGTGCCGAACTCCTCCCGCAGCTCCACCTTCCGCACCTTGCCGCTGACCGTCATCGGGAAGCTGTCCAGGATGCGCAGGTAACGGGGCACCTTGAAGTGGGCGAGCCGGCCCCGGCAGTAGCGGGCCAGCTCGTCGCGGGTGAGCGGGGACGCCGGGTCGCGGAGGATGACGCAGGCCAGGATCTCCTCGCCGTACGTCTCGTCCGGCACGCCGACCACCTGCACATCGGCGATCTTGGGATGGCTGTACAGGAACTCCTCGATCTCGCGCGGGTAGACGTTCTCACCGCCCCGGATGATCATGTCCTTGATGCGGCCGACGATCTGGACGTAGCCGTCCTCCCGCATCACCGCGAGGTCCCCGGTGTGCATCCAGCGGGCCGCGTCGACGACCTCCGCCGTCCGCTCCGGCTCCTGCCAGTAGCCGAGCATCACCGAATAGCCGCGGGTGCACAGCTCGCCCGGCTCGCCGCGCTCGACCGTCAGGCCGGTCGCCGGGTCGACGAGCTTCACCTCGAGGTTCGGCAGCACCCGGCCGACAGTGCCGGTGCGCCGCTCCAGGTCGTCCTCACGCCGGGTCTGGGTCGAGACGGGCGAGGTCTCGGTCATGCCGTAGCAGATCGACACCTCCGCCATGTGCATCTCGCTGACGACGCGCTTCATCACCTCGACCGGGCAGGGGGAGCCGGCCATGATGCCGGTGCGCAGCGTCGACAGGTCGTACGCCGCGAAGTCCGGGAGGTCGAGCTCGGCGATGAACATCGTCGGCACCCCGTAGAGCGAGGTGCAGCGCTCGCCGGCGACGGCCGCGAGGGTCGCCGCCGCGTCGAAGGACGGTGCCGGGATGACCATGCAGGCGGCGTGGCTCGTGGCCGCCAGATTTCCCATCACCATGCCGAAGCAGTGGTAGAAGGGCACCGGCAGGCAGATCCGGTCCTGCTCGGTGTAGCCGACGGTCTCGCCCACCGCGAAGCCGTTGTTGAGGATGTTGTGGTGGGAGAGCGTGGCTCCCTTGGGGAATCCGGTGGTGCCCGAGGTGTACTGGATGTTGACCGCGTCGTCGCAGCTCAGCTCGGCCCTGCGGGCCGCCAGCCGCTCGGCCGGCACAGTCGCGCCGGCCGTGATCAGGCTCTGCCAGGTGTGGTCGCCGATGTAGACGACATCGCGCAGCGCCCGCGCCTTGGCGCGCACTTGTTCGACCATGCGCCGGTAGTCGCTCGACTTGTGCTCGATGGAGGAGATCAGCACCTCGATGCCCGCCTGCTGGAGCACGTACGCCAGTTCGTGGACGCGGTAGGCCGGGTTGATGTTGACCATGATGGCGCCGATGCGCGCGGTCGCGTACTGGACGAGCACCCACTCGGGGCAGTTGACCGCCCAGATCCCGACCCGGTCGCCCTTGTGGACGCCCTTGGCGAGCAGCCCGAGGGCGACCTCGTCGACCGCCCGGCCGAATTCGGCGTACGTCCAGCGGCGGCCGGACGCCACGTCGACGAGCGCCTCGCGCTCCGGGTGGGCGGCGATCGCCCGGTCGAGATTCTCCCCGATGGTGTCGCCCAGCAGCGGGCCACCGCCGCTCCCGGCGGCGTAGGAGAGCTCGCGCTCGCGCACGGTCATGTGGGGTTCCCTTCGCGGTGTTCGGCGATACGGGCCGGGGCATGGGCCCCGGCGTCACTCTGCTGAGCAGTACGTACGAGCGGACCGGTCCGGCGGGTCTTCGTCCCGCTGGTTGCCGTCATATGTCCTCCCGGTTGCCGGACCGCTCAGTAGCATCGTGTCGGCAGTGACCTGGGTCTCACTACCCCCGGACGGGGGTGAAGGAGTCGGTGGTGGCGGAACCGGAGCAGGCGGATGCGGACGCGGCGGGTGCCGGAGCCGCGGTGGAGGTGCGCGCGGCGCTGCTGAGGCTGCGGCGCAGCAGCGGGCTGCCGGTCGCGTTCGGCGGGCTGCTGACCGACCGGATGCGGTTGCGCATCGGCGAGCTGAGCGGCGCGGCCACGCATTCGCTCCGCGGGCTGGCGGTGGCCACGGGCAACGGGCTGGGCGGGAAGTCGCTGGCCCTGTCGCAGCCCGTGACGGTCACCGACTACCGGGCCTCGCGCACCATCAGCCACGAGTACGACTCGGCGGTGGCCGCCGAAGGGCTGCGGGCGGTCCTGGCGGTGCCGGTGATCGTGGGCCGCCGGGTCCGTGGCGTGCTGTACGGCGCCCTGCGCGAGCCGATGTCGCTCGGCGACCGCACCCTGCACGCGGCCATGGACGCCGCGCGCGAACTCGAACAGGCGCTGGCCGTACGGGACGAGGCGCAGCGCCTGCTGGCGGCGCGGCGGACCGCCGCCGAGTGCGGGGC
>DOWQ01000415.1 GCA_003519485.1 Streptomyces sp.
CCGGAGCTGGCCGGCCTCCTCCTCGCCGAGACCGACCGGCAGTCCGCCGGCCTCCAGCTCATCGCCGCGGAGAACTTCACCTCGCCCGCCGTGCTGGCCGCGCTCGGCTCGCCGCTCACCAACAAGTACGCCGAGGGCTATCCCGGCGCCCGCCACCACGGCGGCTGCGAGCTGGTCGACCTCGCCGAACGGCTGGCCGCCGAGCGCGCCGCCGCCCTCTTCGGCGCCGAGCACGCCAACGTCCAGCCGCACTCCGGCTCCTCGGCCGTCCTCGCGGCCTACGCCGCCCTGCTGCGCCCCGGCGACACCGTCCTCGCCATGGCCCTCCCGCAGGGCGGGCACCTCACACACGGCTCTCCGGCGAACTTCTCCGGCCGCTGGTTCGACTTCATCGGCTACGGCGTCGACCACCGCACCGGCCTCATCGACTACGAACAGGTGCGCGGCCTGGCCCGGGCCCACCGCCCCAAGGCCATCGTCTGCGGCTCCATCTCCTACCCCCGGCACCCCGACTACGCCGCGTTCCGGGAGATCGCCGACGAGACCGGCGCCTGCCTCATCGCCGACGCCGCGCACCCCATCGGCCTGGTCGCCGGGGGAGCGGCGCCCAATCCGGTGCCGTACGCCGACGTGGTCTGCGCCACCACCCACAAGGTGCTGCGCGGCCCGCGCGGCGGCCTGATCCTGTGCGGCGCGGACCTCGCCGAGCGGGTGGACCGCGCCGTCTTCCCGTTCACCCAGGGCGGCGCCCAGATGAACGCCGTCGCCGCCAAGGCGGTCGCCTTCGGGGAGGCCGCGACGCCGGCCTTCGGTGCGTACGCGCACCAGGTCGTCGCCAACGCCCGGGCCCTCGCCGCGGGGCTCGCCGCCCAGGGCCTCGTCGTCGCCACCGGCGGCACCGACACCCACCTGATCACCGCGGACGTCGCGGAGCTCGGCCTGGACGGCCGGACGGCCCGGGGCCGCTGCGCCGCCGCCGGGATCGTGCTGGACACCTGCGCGCTCCCGCACAGCACGGAGCCGCCGGCCCGGACGACCGGAATCCGCCTGGGCACGGCGTCGGTCACCACCCAGGGCATGGGCGAGCAGGAGATGGCGCGGATCGCCGAACTGCTGGGCGCGGCGCTGCGCGAGGAGCCGGACGTCCGGGGTGAGACGGCCGCACTGGCCCGGCGGTTTCCGCCGTATCCTCGTTGGACGCCGGCGCCGGGTGTCGCCTGACGGCAACGGGGCAGGCGTGACGTGTGCAACCATCCAGGGAACAGGTGTGTCCCACTCCCTAGGAGTGGTCCCTGTGCGATGTGCGACGGCCGCCGGATGATCAGCGGCGCGGAGCGGTTGTGAAGAGACGGTGAGAAAGGCCCTTGGAAGGGGCTTGTACCGGGCCTTTTGCGGGTGACCCACGGGAAGCCGCATAGGCTGTGGGGCCGAGATGGCCGGCGAGACTACTGGGGCAGTTCGTGCGTGAATACCTGCTGACGCTCTGCGTCACCGCCGCGGTCACTTATCTGCTGACCGGTCCGGTGCGGAAATTCGCCATCGCGTTCAACGCGATGCCGGAGATCCGCGCGCGGGACGTGCACCGCGAGCCGACACCGCGGCTCGGCGGCATCGCGATGTTCGGCGGTCTGTGCGCGGGCCTGCTGGTCGCCTCGCAGCTGTTCAACGTCGGCAAGATGTTCGACCTGTCCAACGAGCCGCGTGCACTGCTCGCCGGCGCCTCGCTGATCTGGCTGCTGGGTGTGCTCGACGACAAGTGGGGCGTGGACGCGCTGATCAAGCTCGGCGGGCAGATGATCGCCGCGGGCGTGATGGTGTGGCAGGGCCTCACCATCCTGTGGATCCCGGTGCCCGGTGTGGGATCCGTCTCGCTGACCTCGATGCAGGGCACGCTGCTCACCGTCGCGCTCGTCGTCATCACCATCAACGCGGTGAACTTCGTGGACGGCCTGGACGGCCTCGCCTCCGGCATGGTCTGCATCGCCGCCGCGGCGTTCTTCATGTACGCGTACCGGATCTGGTACGGCTACGGGGTCGAGGCCGCGGCCCCCGCGACGCTCTTCGCGGTGATCCTGATGGGTATGTGCCTGGGCTTCCTGCCGCACAACATGCACCCGGCGCGGATCTTCATGGGGGACTCCGGCTCGATGCTCATCGGGCTGGTGCTGGCGGCCGGTGCGATCTCCATCACCGGCCAGGTGGACCCGGACCTGCTCCAGGCCGCCACCGGTTCGGAGCGGGAGGCCGTCAAGGCGACGGCGCCGGTCTACATCCCCGTGGTGCTGCTGCCGCTGACCATCATCGCGGTGCCCGTCGCCGACCTGGTGCTGGCGATCGTCCGCCGCACCTGGAAGGGCGAGTCGCCCTTCCAGGCGGACCGCGGCCATCTGCACCACCGGCTGCTGGAGATCGGCCACTCGCACAGCCGGGCCGTGCTGATCATGTACTTCTGGTCGGCGCTGATCGCCTTCGCGGCGGTGGCGTACTCGGTCAACTCCGCAAGCATGTGGATCGTGTTGGCGCTGGCGATGCTCAGCGCCGTCGGCCTCTTCATGCTGCTGCTGCCCCGGTTCACGCCCCGGGTGCCCGGCTGGGCGGAGGCCGTCGTACCGCCCCGCTACCGGCGCTCCGCGGCCGTGGAGCAGCCGGCGGCCGACGGTGGTGCCGGGGAGACCGGTGAGGCAGGGGAGAGCGCGGAGGCCGGAGCGGCCGGGACGGCCGGGCCCGCGGCGGTGTCCGACGAGCGCCCCCGGGCCACCGCGCGAGCCAACGGCTCCACCGCGATCGGGGCCCGCGGCCACCATCCCTGGGAGCGCAGCAAGGCCGGCAGCCGCGGCTAGCTCTAGAACTGACGGACCCGCTGAGTGAAAAACCCCATAACAGACTCGGGCCCCGACGTCAGTGCGACGACCTGCGTATTACCTCTTACGTGTGACGTGCAGCACACCTAGTAGGTAAAGACCTCATCAAATAGTTTGTGATACCGTTCACGAGAACCCGGTGCAGAGCCGGGGACCGTAGTGCAACGGTCCTCCGGTGCGAGGCCAGACGTCCGCCGGGCATTACGCTCGTCCTTGACGATTTTTTGACCCCCACTTCAGCTGGAGCTGCCCTCCATGCAGTCGAACGACGCCCGAATGCTCCTCCATACGGCCGTGCCCACTGCCGCCGTCGGCGTGATCGCTGTCGCCGTCAGTGCCGTGCTGGCCGGTGGCAAGGGTGCGGTCGGTGCGGTCTTCGGCACGCTCGTGGTGATCCTCTTCATGGGGATCGGCCTCTTTGTGCTGCAGGGCACGGCCCGGAAGTATCCGGACCTGTTCCAGGCCATGGGGCTGATGCTCTACACGACGCAGCTGCTCGCGCTCTTCATCTTCGTCGCGGTCTTCAAGGACACGACCCTGTTCAGCGCCAAGGCCTTCGCCGCCTCCCTGGTCGTGGCGACCCTCGTATGGATCGCCGGCCAGGCCCGCGCGCACATGAAGGCGAAGATCCTGTACGTCGAGCCCGAGGCCGGCGAACAGCGGAAGGCCGACAGCAAGGGTGCTTCCGCATGATGGGTAGGGGGGAGATAAAGACGCACGCGCAGGGCTGCTATCGTCCGTTTCCAACCACGGCACAGCGGGCGCAGGCGGCCGGACTCCCGAGTTCTGCGGGAGCGGACCGGCTGTCCACGCAGCTGATGCCTCACCGGTCCTTCGGCCTCGCGCCGGCCGGCCGGCCCCCCATCCGAATGACCAGTCAAGTGCCGTCCTGCGGCTTCGCGCCGCGCCGACACATCGAGGTTGCCGTACCTATGCGCCACGCTGAAGGAGCTCGCGGTGAGTGCTGACCCGACAACGGTGCTCGCGTTCGAGACCGATTGCCACATCTTCGACGGGTGCGGCTTCCCAGCCCCCAGCCTGTGGACCTTCATCTTCGAACCGATCGCCGGAAACGCGGACTCCAACTTTTACTTCAACAAGCCGATGCTGCTGGCTCTGCTCGGCAGTGTCGTGGTCGTCGGCTTCTTCTGGATGGCGTTCGGAAAGCCGAAGGTCGTGCCCGGCAAGCTCCAGATGGTCGCCGAGGCCGCCTACGACTTCGTCCGCGACGGCATCGTCTACCAGACGATGGGCAAGCGCGAGGGCGAGCGGTACGTCCCGCTCATGGTGGCGCTGTTCTTCTTCGTATGGATCTTGAACCTCTGGTCCATCGTGCCGCTGGCCCAGTTCCCGGTCACCTCGATCATCGCGTACCCGATCGTGCTGGCGCTGGTCGTCTACGTGCTCTGGGTCTCCCTGACCTTCCGCAAGCACGGCTTCGTGGGCGGCTTCAAGAACATCGCCGGCTATGACAAGTCGCTCGGCCCGGTTCTGCCGCTGTCCATGACGATCGAGATCTTCTCGAACCTGCTCGTCCGGCCCTTCACGCACGCGGTCCGGCTCTTCGCGAACATGTTCGCCGGCCATACCCTGCTGGTCCTGTTCACCATTGCCAGCTGGTATCTGTTGAACGGAATCGGCATCGCCTACGCCGGTGTCTCGTTCGGCATGGTCCTTGTGATGACCATCTTCGAACTCTTCATCCAGGCCGTCCAGGCGTACGTCTTCGTGATGCTTGCCTGCGTCTACGTTCATGGCGCTCTCGCCGAGCACCACTGAACGGCCCGCTTCCCCGTCCCATAGATGTCCGGTGGCCAACCCCCACCGGCTTGTGAAAGAGAAGGAAGAAACAGCATGTCCGCTGTGGAGAACCTCGCCGCCGTCACCGGCTCCCTCGGCTCGATCGGCTACGGCCTGGCCGCGATCGGCCCCGGCGTCGGTATCGGCATCATCTTCGGTAACGGCACCCAGGCCCTCGCCCGTCAGCCCGAGGCTGCCGGCCTGATCCGCGCCAACCAGATCCTCGGCTTCGCGTTCTGTGAGGCGCTGGCCCTCATCGGCCTGGTCATGCCGTTCGTCTTCGGCACGTGATCTGAGCGCACCGATACTTCGTACCGACGAAAGGCACTGATGTGAACGTTCTGGTTCACCTGGCGGCGGAGGAGCCTCAGAGCCCTCTCATCCCGCCGATCCCAGAGCTCGTCATCGGCCTGATCGCGTTCGCCATCGTCTTCGGCTTCCTGGCCAAGAAGCTCCTCCCGAACATCAACAAGGTTCTGGAAGAGCGCCGGGAGACCATCGAAGGCGGCATCGAGAAGGCCGAGGCGGCGCAGACCGAGGCTCAGGACGTGCTCGAGCAGTACAAGGCTCAGCTCGCCGAAGCCCGGCACGACGCCGCGCGGCTGCGCCAGGAGGCGCAGGAGCAGGGCGCCACGCTCATCGCCGAGATGCGCGCGGAAGGCCAGCGGCAGCGTGAGGAAATCATCGCCGCCGGCCACAGCCAGATCGAGGCCGACCGCAGGCAGGCCGCGCACGCGCTCCGTCAGGACGTGGGCTCGCTCGCCACGACCCTGGCCGGAAAGCTCGTCGGCGAGTCCCTCGAGGACCACGCCCGGCAGAGCCGCGTCATCGACCGCTTCCTCGACGGACTCGACGAAAGCGCGACGAAGGCCGAGGCCGTCCGATGAACGGAGCGAGCCGCGAGGCACTGGCCTCCGGGCGCGAGCGTCTCGACGCGCTGACGGACAACACCTCCGTCGACGCGGCGAAGCTCGCCGAGGAGCTGGCGGCCGTCACGACGCTGCTCGACCGGGAGAAGTCGCTGCGCCGGGTCCTCACTGACCCGGCACGGACCGGCGAGGCCAAGGCCGAGCTGGTCACCCGGCTGCTGGCCGGCCAGGTCGGCGCGCAGGCCACCGAGCTCGTCTCCGGTCTGGTCCGGGTCCGCTGGTCGCGCTCGCGTGACCTGGTGGACGGCATCGAGGAGCTGGCGAGCACCGCCGACCTCGCCGCCGCACAGCGGGCCGGCGTGCTCGACGACGTGGAGGACGAGCTGTTCCGGTTCGGCCGGATCCTCGCCTCCTCCCCGGAGCTCCGGGCGGCCCTGGCCGACCGGCGCGCGGACGGCGCGGCGAAGTCCGGACTGCTCGGCCGCCTGCTGGGCGGCCGGGTGAACCCGGTCACGGAGCGGCTCGTGGTACGGCTGGTGGCACAGCCGCGTGGCCGTAGCCTGGAAGGGGGGCTCGAAGCCCTCTCCAAGCTGGCCGCGGCCCGCCGGGACCGTACGGTCGCGGTGGTCACCTCCGCGGTGCCGCTGAGCGACCGGCAGAAGCAGCGTCTCGGTGCCGGGCTGGCCAAGCTGTACGGCCGGCAGATGCACCTGAACCTCGACGTGGACCCCCGGGTCCTCGGCGGGATCCAGGTCAGCATCGGCGACGAGGTCATCGACGGAACCATCCTGAACCGCCTCGACGAGGTCGGCCGCCGGATGGCCGGCTGACCGCCCCACCAACTCAAAAAGTACGAAAGCGGCCCGAGTTGGGCCGTGCAGAGTCCTCTGGGGGCAGCCCCCAGACCCCCAAAGACTTCGGGCCCAACAAGGAGAGCAGGGAACCCAGATGGCGGAGCTCACGATCCGGCCGGAGGAGATCCGGGACGCGCTGGAGAACTTTGTCCAGGCGTACAAGCCGGACGCGGCCTCGCGCGAGGAGGTCGGTACGGTCAGCGTTGCCGGCGACGGCATCGCGAAGGTCGAGGGTCTGCCCTCGGCCATGGCGAACGAGCTGCTCAAGTTCGAGGACGGCACCCTCGGTCTCGCCCTCAACCTGGAGGAGCGCGAGATCGGGACGGTCGTCCTGGGCGAGTTCAGCGGCATCGAGGAGGGTCAGCCGGTGCAGCGCACCGGTGAGGTCCTCTCCGTCGCGGTGGGCGAGGGCTACCTCGGCCGCGTCGTCAACCCGCTGGGTGCCCCGATCGACGGACTCGGCGAGATCGAGACCGACGGCCGACGCGCCCTCGAGCTGCAGGCCCCCGGCGTCATGGTGCGCAAGTCGGTGCACGAGCCGATGGAGACGGGCCTCAAGGCCGTCGACGCGATGACCCCGATCGGCCGCGGCCAGCGTCAGCTGATCATCGGCGACCGGCAGACCGGCAAGACCGCGCTGGCCGTCGACACGATCATCAACCAGCGCGACAACTGGCGCTCGGGCGACCCGGCGAAGCAGGTCCGCTGCATCTACGTGGCGATCGGCCAGAAGGGCTCCACCATCGCGTCCGTCCGCGGCGCGCTGGAGGAGGCAGGTGCCCTGGAGTACACGACGATCGTCGCGGCTCCGGCGTCCGACCCGGCCGGCTTCAAGTACCTCGCCCCGTACACCGGCTCGGCCATCGGCCAGCACTGGATGTACCAGGGCAAGCACGTTCTGATCGTCTTCGACGACCTGTCGAAGCAGGCCGACGCCTACCGGTCCGTCTCGCTGCTGCTGCGCCGCCCGCCGGGCCGTGAGGCCTACCCGGGTGACGTCTTCTACCTGCACTCCCGGCTGCTGGAGCGCTGCGCGAAGCTCTCCGACGACCTGGGCAAGGGCTCGATGACGGGTCTCCCGATCGTCGAGACCAAGGCGAACGACGTGTCGGCGTTCATTCCGACGAACGTCATCTCGATCACCGACGGCCAGTGCTTCCTGGAGTCCGACCTGTTCAACGCGGGCCAGCGGCCGGCGCTGAACGTCGGTATCTCGGTCTCCCGTGTCGGCGGCTCGGCCCAGCACAAGGCCATGAAGCAGGTCTCCGGTCGGCTTCGGGTGGACCTCGCCCAGTACCGCGAGCTGGAGGCGTTCGCCGCCTTCGGTTCCGACCTGGACGCGGCCTCCAAGGCCTCGCTGGAGCGCGGCAAGCGCATGGTGGAGCTGCTGAAGCAGGGCCAGTACGCGCCGTACTCCACCGAGAACCAGGTCGTCTCCATCTGGGCCGGCACCACCGGCAAGATGGACGACGTACCGGTCGTGGACATCCGCCGCTTCGAGCAGGAGCTGCTGGACTACCTGCACCGGGAGCACAAGGGCCTGATGACGAGCATCGTCGAGGGCGGCAAGATGTCCGACGACACAATCCAGGCGCTCACCGACGCCGTGGCCTCGTTCAAGAAGCAGTTCGAGACCTCGGACGGCAAGCTGCTGGGTGAGGGCTGAGCATGGGCGCCCAGATCCGGGTTTACAAGCGCCGTATCAAGTCCGTCACCGCCACCAAGAAGATCACCAAGGCGATGGAGATGATCGCGGCTTCGCGCATCATCAAGGCGCAGCGCCAGGTGGAGGCCTCCACCCCGTACGCGCGGGAACTCACCCGCGCCGTCCGGGCCGTGGCGACCGGTTCGTCCACTGATCACGCGCTGACCACCGAGGTCCCCGCGCCGGCCCGTGCCGCTGTTCTGCTCATTACGAGCGACCGCGGCCTGGCCGGTGGTTACTCCTCAAACGCCATCAAGGCGGCCGATGCGCTCACCCAGCGCCTCATCGCCGAGGGCAAGGAGGTCGACCACTACATCGTCGGTCGCAAGGGTGTCGCCTACTACGGATTCCGCGAGCGCCCGGTCGCGGAGTCGTGGACCGGCTTCACCGAGAACCCGACGTACGCGGACGCCAAGACCGTCGCCGCTCCGCTGATCGAGTCAGTGGTCAAGGACACGGCCGAGGGTGGCGTCGACGAGCTGCACATCGTCTTCACGGAGTTCGTGTCGATGGTCACGCAGACTCCGGTCGAGAGCCGCCTGTTGCCGCTCAGCCTCGACTCGGTGGCCGAGCCGGAGGAAGACGCGGCGAAGCAGGAGATCCTGCCGCTGTTCGACTTCGAGCCGTCGGCGGAGGACGTCCTCGACGCCCTGCTGCCGCGGTACGTCGAGAGCCGGATCTTCAACGCGCTGCTGCAGGCTGCCGCGTCCAAGCACGCCGCCACGCGACGTGCGATGAAGTCGGCGACCGACAATGCCGAAGATCTCATCAAGTCGCTCACGCGGCTTGCCAATGCGGCCCGCCAGGCCGAAATCACCCAGGAAATCAGCGAGATCGTCGGTGGCGCGGGTGCACTGGCCGACGCGAACGCGGGGAGTGACTGACTACTATGACCACGACTGTTGAGAAGGCCGCTCCGGTCGGCGTGGCCGCTGGCCGCGTCGCCCGGGTCATCGGCCCGGTCGTCGACGTGGAGTTCCCCGTCGACGCCATGCCGGAGATCTACAACGCGCTGACCGTACGGGTCGCCGACCCGGCCCAGGAGGGGAAGCTCAAGACGCTGACCCTCGAGGTCGCCCAGCACCTGGGCGAGGGGGTCGTTCGCGCGATCTCCATGCAGCCCACCGACGGCCTGGTCCGCCAGGCCCCGGTCACGGACACCGGCGACGGCCTCACGGTGCCGGTCGGCGATGTCACCAAGGGACGGGTTTTCAACACCCTCGGTGAGATCCTGAACGACCCGGAGGCCGAGGCGCAGGTCACCGAGCGTTGGCCGATCCACCGCCAGGCCCCGGCCTTCGACCAGCTCGAGTCCAAGACCGAGATGTTCGAGACCGGCCTGAAGGTCGTCGACCTGCTGACCCCGTACGTCAAGGGCGGCAAGATCGGCCTGTTCGGCGGTGCGGGCGTCGGCAAGACCGTCCTCATCCAGGAAATGATCATGCGTGTGGCGAAGCTGCACGAGGGCGTTTCCGTGTTCGCCGGTGTCGGCGAGCGCACCCGTGAGGGCAACGACCTGATCGAGGAGATGGCCGAGTCCGGCGTTCTCCCGCAGACCGCGCTGGTATTCGGCCAGATGGACGAGCCCCCGGGCACCCGTCTCCGGGTCGCGCTGGCCGGTCTGACCATGGCGGAGTACTTCCGCGATGTGCAGAAGCAGGACGTGCTGTTCTTCATCGACAACATCTTCCGCTTCACCCAGGCCGGTTCCGAGGTCTCCACGCTGCTCGGCCGGATGCCCTCCGCGGTGGGCTACCAGCCGAACCTCGCGGACGAGATGGGCCTCCTCCAGGAGCGCATCACCTCGACCCGCGGTCACTCGATCACCTCGATGCAGGCGATCTACGTGCCCGCGGACGACCTGACCGACCCGGCTCCGGCGACGACCTTCGCGCACCTCGACGCGACGACGGTCCTCTCCCGGCCGATCTCGGAGAAGGGCATCTACCCGGCGGTCGACCCGCTGGACTCGACGTCCCGGATCCTGGACCCGCGCTACATCACGCAGGAGCACTACGACACGGCCAGCCGCGTCAAGGGGATCCTGCAGAAGTACAAGGACCTCCAGGACATCATCGCGATCCTCGGTATCGACGAGCTCGGCGAGGAGGACAAGCTCACCGTCCACCGCGCCCGCCGTATCGAGCGCTTCCTGTCGCAGAACACCCACGCGGCGAAGCAGTTCACCGGTCTCGACGGATCGGACGTCTCGCTCGACGAGTCGATTACCGCGTTCAACTCGATCGCCGACGGGGAGTACGACCACTTCCCCGAGCAGGCGTTCTTCATGTGCGGTGGTCTGGACGACCTGAAGGCGAACGCCAAGAAGCTCGGCGTTTCCTGAACCCAGGCACCCGGTGTCCGGGGGCGGGCCCGTCCCGCCCCCGGCCACCTGCCCGTTATTCTTTGACCCCCAGACTTTCTGGACACCTGTCACGGCAGGTGTAGACCCGAGGAGCCACGTTGGCTGCTGAGCTGCACGTCGAGCTGGTCGCCGCGGACCGCAGTGTCTGGTCCGGCGAGGCCACCCTGGTCGTCGCGCGCACCACATCGGGTGACATCGGCGTCATGCCCGGCCACCAGCCGCTGCTCGGTGTGCTGGAGACCGGCCCGATCACCATCCGTACGACCGACGGCGGCACTGTCGTCGCCGCGGTGCACGGCGGTTTCATCTCGTTCGCGGACAACAAGCTGTCACTGCTCGCGGAGATCGCCGAGCTGGCGGACGAGATCGATGTCGCGCGCGCCGAGCGAGCCCTGGAGCGCGCGAAGTCGGACACGGACACCGCCGCCGAGCGGCGGGCCGAGATCCGGCTGGTCGCGGCGGCGGGCAAGCACTGATCCGGTCGGCCGCGACGCTCACCATGGACACAGCCGTGGACTGCACCGGGAAACTCCGGGGCAGTCCGCGGCTGCGGCAGTACAAGACGTCATACTGGTCCGGTACGTAAGGCGAGGAGGTCGGTGGAGATGGTCCTCGCTCTGGTGGTGAGCGGCGCGGTCGTCGCGCTGGTGCTGTTGGGGCTCTTCGTCTTCGGTCTGCGGCGAAGGCTCATCCAGCGGTCCGGCGGCACCTTCGACTGCAGCCTGCGCTGGGATGTGGCCGCGGACGAGAGCGAGCCCGGCGGCAAGGGCTGGATCTACGGAGTGGCCCGCTACAACGGTGACCGGATCGAGTGGTTCCGGGTCTTTTCCTACGCACCCCGGCCGCGCCGGGTCCTGGAGCGGCCCGCGATCGAGGTGCTGGCGCGCCGCACCCCGCAGGGCGAGGAGGAGCTGGCCCTGCTCTCCGACTCGGTCGTGCTCGGCTGCGCGCACCGCGACACCCGCCTGGAGCTGGCGATGAGCGAGGACGCCCTGACGGGCTTTTTGGCCTGGCTGGAGGCGGCCCCGCCCGGCCAGCGGGTGAACGTGGCCTGAGCCCGGCGGCGCGTCCGGCCCCACGGCCCCCTGCGTTCCTTGCCCCCGGCCTTCCGACCCTGCCCCTGGCCTCACCCGGCCCGGCCCTCCGTCTTCCCGCGCTCCTTGCCTCCGGCCTTCAGGCCTGCCTCACGCGGCCCTCCGGCTGCTTCCCGGCTGCCGGTCTCTGTTGCGTGCCGCCGTTCCCGGCGCCCCTCCAAGCCGCCGGCACGCCCCCCGTCCCCGCCTGCGGGCCCCTCCGGTGTGGCCCGCGTACGGCCGTCGTACCCCGGACAGCGAAGAACCGGGGAGACGGCGGGCGGCGCCGTCTCCCCGGTTCGCTGTGGGCGGGCCGCTGCCCGCCGGGCTAGTTCAGCCCGTTGTCGATGGCGCTCATCAGCTCGCCATTGGCCGTGTCACCGCTGAATTCCCAGAAGAACGTGCCGCCGAGCCCCTGGTTCTTCACGTAGTCCATCTTCCCGGCGATCGTGGCGGGGGTGTCGTAGCTCCACCACTCGCTGCCGCAGTGCGCGTACGCCGTGCCGGCCACGGTGCCGGTCGCCGGGCACTTCGACTTCAGGACCTTGTAGTCCTCGATGCCGGACTCGTAGGTGCCGGGCGCCGCGCCGGTCGCCGTGCCGCCCGGGGAGCTCTGGGTGACGCCGGTCCAGCCCCGGCCGTAGAAGCCGATGCCGAGCAGCAGCTTGTCCGCCGCCACGCCCTTGGCCTTGAGCTTCGCGATCGCGGCGTCGGAGTTGAAGCCGGCCTGCGGGATGCCGGCGTACGACCTCAGCGGGGAGTGCGGCGCGGTCGGGCCGGTCTTGGCCCAGGCACCGAAGAAGTCGTACGTCATCACGTTGTACCAGTCGGTGTACTGCGAGGCGCCGGCGTAGTCGGTGGCGTCGATCTTGCCGCCGTCGGAGCCGTCCGCGGTGATGGCGGCGGTGACCAGGTTGTTCTGGCCGAACTCGGCGCGCATCGCGCGCATCATCGTCTCGAAGGCCTCCGGCCCACTGGTGTCGCAGCTCAGACCGCAGGCGTTCGGGTACTCCCAGTCCAGGTCGATGCCGTCGAAGACGTCGGCCCAGCGCGGGTCCTCGACGAGGTCGTGGCAGGACTTGGCGAAGGCCGCCGGGTTCTGGACGGCCTGGCCGAAGCCGCCGGACCAGGTCCAGCCGCCGAAGGACCAGATCACCTTGATGTGCGGGTACTGCTCCTTGAGCTTGCGGAGCTGGTTGAAGCTGCCGCGCAGCGGCTGGTCCCAGGTGTCGGCCTTGCCGTCGACGCTCTGGTCGGCGGTGTACGCCTTGTCGTAGTCGGCGTAGGCGTCGCCGATGGTGCACTTGCCGCCCTGGACGTTGCCGAAGGCGTAGTTGATGTGGGTGAGCTTCTCGGCGGAGCCGCTGGTCACCAGGTTCTTGACGTGGTAATTGCGCCCGTAGACGCCCCAGTTGGTGAAGTAGCCGAGCTTGACGAGGTCGCCGGGCGGCGGCTCGCCGCCACCGCCGCCGGTGGTCCGCACCGCGGTCGCGGGGCCGGCCGGGCCGGTCTGGCCGGCGGTGTCCCGGGCCTGTACGGAGTACGAGTAGTCCGTGCCGGCGGCGAGGTCGTTGTCCGTGTACGAGGTCGAGGTGACCGTTGCGACCTTGCTGCCGTCGCGCAGGACGTCGTAGTTCTTGACGCCCTTGTCGTCCGTGGCCGCCGTCCATGAGAGCTGGACCGAGGTGTCGCTGATGTTGCTCGTCTTGGGCGCGCCGGGTGCCGACGGCGGGTTGTCGCCCGGTACGGAGCCGCCGTCACAGGAGGTGCCGTTCAGCTCGCAGCCGCTGGGGTTGCCGCTGCCCGAGCCGTTGAAGCCGAAGCTGACGCTGGCGCCCGGGGCGATGCTGCTGTTCCAGGACAGGTTCTTGGCGGTGTAGTGCCCGCCGGAGCCGGTGATCGTCGCATCCCAGTGCGAGCCGACCGTGGTGCCGGAGGGGAAGTCCCACTCCACGGTCCAGCCGT
Source organism: Streptomyces sp. (assembly GCA_003519485.1). Classification (GTDB taxonomy): domain Bacteria; phylum Actinomycetota; class Actinomycetes; order Streptomycetales; family Streptomycetaceae; genus Streptomyces. The sequence goes on from DOWQ01000415.1 coordinate 13,493, forward strand.
TGAGGGGAGCGGTGCCGGTGTTCTTGATCGTCCACTGCGCGCCGAAGCCGGTGCCCCAGTCGGAGCTCTTGGTGTACGTGGCGGTGGCTTCGGCGGCCTGGGCAGGGCCGGCCAGGGCGACAAGGGCGCCGAGGGGGAGCAGCAGGGCGGTGAGGACCGCGGCGATTCTGTGCCGGCCGAGTAGTCCGCGTCGTGGGGTTCCTGGTCTCAAGGGGTGCTCCTGGAGGTTCGAATCCGGAGGTGACGAGTGGGGGTGGAACCTGCGGCCGCCCGGTCGGCACGCCGTCGCCGCTTCGAGGCCGACATGGCATGTCCATCGCATTGTTGAGGAGCGTAAGAAGGTCTGGACCATTGGTCAAGAGGTCTGGACCAAAGTGCTGACGACGGCGCGCCCGCCGAGCCCGGACAGGACGCCGGCAGGACCCGCGACAGGGCTCGCGGCCGGGCACACGGCGGCTCACGGCAGGGTCGCGTGCGGTCCTGGGCGCAGGGGCTCACTGCCGGACTCACGGCTCGGCACGCGCCCGTTCACGGCCCGCGCAGCCCCAACTCGTTCCCCAGCACCGCCGCCTGCACCCGGCTGCGCAGCTCCAGCTTCCCCAGCAGCCGGCTCACATGGGACTTGACCGTGGCCTCCGCCATCTCCAGCCGCCGCGCGATGTCCGCGTTCGACAGCCCCTCGCTCAGGCAGCCCAGCACCTCCCGCTCGCGGCGGGTGAGCGCGTCCAGCACCGCCGGGCCGGGTCCGTCCGGCCGCCGCCGCGCCCGCCCGGGCGCGGCGAATTCGGCGATCAGCCGGCGGGTCACCCCGGGCGCGATCGTCCCGTCGCCGGGGGCCAGCGTGACTCGCCGCCGTCTACATCGGCTTCACCGTCGGCTTCGGCCACTACCTCATCGGCTGGGCGGACGCCCGCTTCGCGCACCGCTTCGCCGGCGGTCCGAAGCCGGAAGGGCCGCCGCGGTACGGGACGGCGCGGGCCGTGCACGAGTGGAAGCTCTGCGCCCGGACGCTGGTCGCGACGGCTGTCGCGGCGGCGCTGCTCCAAGGGGCCGTCCTGTACGTCGGCGCGGGCGGCGAGACCGGCACGCTGGCGCAGTGGCAGTCGAGGATGGGCCTCGTGGCCGGTGTCAGCGTGCTCATCGCGCTCTCGTACACCCTCTGGCCCAAACAGGAACCGGCCCGCCCGGAGCCGTCCGTGGCCGAACGGGTCGCGGAGGTCCGCAGGCGCGTGGGCCGCTGAGGTCCCGGGGCGCGCCGGGACCGCCGGGCCTCAGCGCCGGCCGTCCCGTCCCGGGCGTACCTGCACGGGGCGCCGGCGCGTCAGCACAGCCCGCGTCAG
>DOWQ01000564.1:0-2537 GCA_003519485.1 Streptomyces sp.
CGCGGTCACGTAGTCAGCGTGGGCGCCGTGCCCGAACGGGTAGGAGAGCATGCCGAAGACCTCGTCGCCGGGGGCGAACCGGGCCACTCCGATGCCGACCGCCTCGACGACCCCGGACAGGTCCCAGCCGAGCACGAACGGCGGCTCCCCGAGTAACCCGCCGTTCCCGCGGTGCTTCCAGTCGGTGGGGTTGACGCTGGTGGCCCTGACGCGCACCAGGATCTCGTTGGTCCGCGGCTCGGGGCGGGGCTGCTCGGGGCCGGCGGCCGGGCGGTGACCCGGACCGTCACTCCTCCGGATAGCGGCGGGGCGTCCAGACGATCTGTCGGCCGTCGCCGCGCGTGACCGCGCGGGTCTGCGAGGAGCCGACCAGCAGGACGGTCCGCATGTCGACCTGAGCCGGCTCCAGTTCGGCCAGCCGTACGATCCGTACGCTCTCCTCCGGGCCGCCGACATCCCGGCCGAGCACGACCGGGGTGTCCGGGGCCCGGTGCTCCAGAAGCAGTTCGCGGGCCTTGCCGACCTGCCATACGCGGCTGCGCGAGCCCGGGTTGTACAGGGCCAGCACCAGGTCCGCGGCGGCCGCCGCCCGCAGCCGCCCGGCGATGACCTCCCACGGCTTGAGCCGGTCGGAGAGCGAGACGACCGCGTAGTCGTGGCCGAGCGGCGCTCCCGCGCGGGCCGCGGCGGCGTGTGCCGCCGTCATGCCGGGCAGCACCCGTACCGGCACGTCGCGGTACGGGTCCTCGGACGCGACCTCCAGTACGGCCGTCGCCATGGCGAAGACCCCCGGGTCGCCGGAGGAGACGACGGCCACCCGCCGCCCCTGCCGGGCCAGGTCGAGGGCGAACTCGGCGCGCTCCGACTCCACCTTGTTGTCCGAGGCGTGCCGCCGCTGACCGGGCCGCGGCGGGACCCGGGCGAGGTAGGTGGTGTAGCCGACGAGGTCCGCGGCGGCGGCCAGTTCGCCGCGCGCCTCCGGCGTCAGCCACAGCGGCCCGGCGGGTCCGAGTCCGACCACGACGACCTCACCGGGTGGTCCGGCGGCGCCGTCCGCCGGCGCTCCCGCCCGGGTTTCCGTGATCGCTCGCGCCTCCGCCTTCGCCGCGGCCTCCGCCGTCCGGGGCCGGCCGGCCTCCGCGACCCGGCTCGGCAGGACTGCCATCGAGAAGTACGGCACCGACCGCGGGTCCACCTCCGCCAGCGGAGCCGTCCGCTCACCGCCCATCGTGGCGCGCTCCACGTACTGGGCGTCCGCCAGCCGGCCCGACCGCTCCAGCGCGCGCCGTACGGCCGGGAAGGTGCGGCCGAGCTTGAGCACCGCGGCGGAGTCGGTCGAGGCCAGACGCGCCGTCAGCTCCTCCTCCGGGAGGGTGCCCGGCAGGATGGTCAGCACCTCCTCGGCCTCCACCAGCGGGGTGCCGAGACGGGCCGCCGCGGCGCTCACGGAGGTGACTCCGGGGACGACCTCGGTCGGGTAGCGGTCGGCGAGCCGCTTGTGCATGTGCATGTACGAGCCGTAGAAGAACGGGTCTCCCTCGGCGAGCACCGCCACCGTCCGGCCCGCGTCGAGGTGCTCGGCCAGCCGGGCGGCGGCCTCGGCGTAGAAGTCGTCCAGGGCGCCCCGGTAGCCGCCCGGGTGGTCGGTGGTCTCGGTCGTGACCGGGTAGACCAGCCGCTCCTCTATGTGGTCGGGGCGCAGATGCCGCTCGGCGATGGACCGCGCGATGCTCCGGCCGTGCCGGGCGCTGTGGTACGCCACGACGTCCGCGCCGGCGATGACCTCCACGGCACGCACGGTCATCAGGGACGGGTCGCCCGGGCCGAGGCCCACTCCGTAGAGCCGGCCTGTCGGCCGGTCCGTCGGCCGGTCCTGTTGCTCGCTCACTCTTCCTCGCTCGCTATAGCGTTGATCGCGGCCGCGGCCATCGCGCTGCCGCCGCGCCGCCCCCGCACCACCAGATGTTCGAGCCCGGCCGGATGACCGGCCAGGGCTTCCTTGGACTCGGCGGCGCCGATGAAGCCGACCGGTACGCCGACGATCGCTGCCGGTCGCGGCGCCCCGTCGAGCAGCATCTCGAGCAGGTGGAACAGCGCGGTCGGGGCGTTGCCGATCGCNNTCCTCGATCATCTCCAGCAGCCGGAAGAGGGCGGTCGGCGCGTTGCCGACGGCGATCACCGCGCCCCCCATCCGCTCCCGCCACAGCTCCAGGGCGGCCGCGCTGCGCGTGGTGCCCAGCTCCCGCGCGAGCTCCGGGACCGACGGGTCGGCCAGCGTGCACAGCACCTCGTTGTCCGCCGGCAGCCGCTTGCGGGTGACGCCGCTGGCGACCATCCGCGCGTCACAGAGCACCGGCGCACCGGCGCGCAGCGCCTCGCGCGCGCGGGCCACGACGGCCGGGGTGAAGGAGAGGTCCCCCACCAGGTCGGTCATGCCGCACGCGTGGATCATCCGGACGGCGACCTGGCTCACGTCGGCGGGCAGGCCCGTCAGGTCCGCCTCGGCGCGGATGGTGGCAAAGGACTGGCGGTAGATG
>DOWQ01000564.1:2577-2873 GCA_003519485.1 Streptomyces sp.
GTCTGCTCAGGGAGTGCTCCGGCACGACGGCACGGGCCGCCGCGCGGTCGGCCGTACGACCGTCGGGACCGCCGGCTGTACGGTCGGCCGAGGTGTCGTCCGCCGGGCCGTTCGACGCGTCCGCCCCGGTGCCGGTCGCCGTGCCGCCCGACGGCGGAACGCCGTTGACGGTCACCCGGTAGCCGTCGCCGGTGGCCAGCACGTCCACCCAGGCGCCGCCCGGACGGCCGCAACGCCGCTCGCAGCCGGACCAGTGGACCGGCAGCAGCGCGACCGCGCCGCCGGACCCGTCAGCG
>DOWQ01000310.1 GCA_003519485.1 Streptomyces sp.
CGGGCGGTGGCCGGCCTGTCGGCGGCCGGGAGCCTTGTCGAGTCGCTGGAACAGCGGCTGCCGCTGCTGCGGAACATGGACGACGCGCGGGGCGGCGGCAGCGTACGGGCCCTCGCCGACGCCGAGCTCCGCGCGGTGACCGCCCTGCTCAAGCAGGGCTCGTGCGGCACCCGCGACAGCCGCCGGCTGTTCTCCGTCGCCGCCGAGCTGGGGCGGATCGCCGGCTGGGCCGGGTTCGACGCCGGCTATCACGCCGCCGCCGAACGGTACTTCACCGTCGGCCTGCGGGCCGCGCACGCGGCGGGCGACCGGCTCGCCGGGGCCAACCTGCTGAAGTGCATGACCTTGCAACTGGCCGAGTGCGGGCGCCCCGGGGAGGCGCTGGCGCTGGCCGCCGCCGCCCGTGAGAGCGCGGCCGGCGGACCCGCGCGGGTGCGCGCCATAATCACCGTCCGGCATGCGAGGGCGCACGCGGTGGTGGGCGACCGCGCGGAGTGCGAGCGGCTGCTGATCGAGGCCGGCACGCTCATGGAGCAGGTCGGCGACGACCGGGCCGGCTCCGAGCCCTGCCCGTACTGGGCCGGCTACTTCGACACCGCCGAGTACAGCGCCCAGGTGGCTGCCTGCTACCTGTTGCTGCGGCGGCACGGGACGTCCGACCGCTGGCTGGAGCAGGCACTGTCCCTCCAGCCCGCGTCGCGCCCGCGCGACGCCACGACGTATCTGATGTGGCGCGCCGAGGCCGCCGTCCAGCTCGGCGAGGTGGACCGCGCCTGCGCCCACCTCGAACAGGCCCTGCCGGCCGTCGCCGGCTCCACCTCGGCCCGGAACCGCGCCCGGCTCACGTCGGTGCATCAGCTGCTGCGCCCCCACCGCGCCACCCCGGCCGTCAAGGAACTGCATGAACAGGTGCGTCCTTTGATCGCGTGAGACGGTTTCCGACCGTCCGCGACAGCGGTTCTGTCTTCGGCCGGCCGGAGACCACAGGAAGACCACACGTGGTCCCTGGCGGACCAACTCCGGCTCGTGCTCCTCTTGTTCCGGCGTCCCGTCCGCCGCCGCGCTGTGGTGGCTGCGGGCCGCCGACGGCCGTTTTCCATCCACGGGCCGCGACTCCCCGGAGCGCGCCGCCCCCGGCACCGAGGAGGCGGGGATGAACCGTTCTCCCGCCCCCGGAGCCGCCGTACCGCGCGTGGCGTCCCCGTCCCGCCGCCCGGTCATAGGTGATGCGGGATCTCCCGGTGCCCGGCGTCCCTCGGGGCAGGCCCGTGCCGGTGACCGCACCCGGCCCTGAACGACCGTTCCCTCGTCCGTCCTTTCGAAGGTGCCCCATGGCCCGTCCGCAGTCGACCGCTTTTCCCTCCCCTCCCCGGCGGCTGATCCGTCCGGCCGCCGTGCTGTTGGCCGCCATGGCGGTCGCGGGCCCGTGGGCGCTCGGCGGGACGGGCACCGGCGGGGCCGTGGCCTGTGGCGTGGCCGCCGGCTGCCTGCTGCTCGCCCTCGTCGAACGCCTGCACGGAGCACTCTGCGACACGGAGTACGAGGTCTGCGCCGCCCGCGAGGAGGCGGCGCAGCACGACGCCGAGTGGCGCGACTACTGCGCGAGCCAGGACGCCCGGCGCGAGGAAACGCTCCGGCACCTCGTCGAGGCCCGCCTGCCCGCGGCGCTCACCGGCGAGCCCGTCCCGGAAGCGCAGCCGGCCGAACGGCACGAGGGCCTGGCCCGGCGCCACGAGGAGCTGCTCGCGACGGCGGTGGCAGCCGTACGGAAGGTGCGCGAGCGGGAGGAGTCGCTGCGCCTGGTGGTCGTGGCCCTCTCCCGGCGGGTCCAGGCGTCCTCGCACCGCATCCAGGAGGCCATGACGGCGCTGGAGGCCGGGCACGCGGGGCGCCCCGACGTCCTCGCGGCGGGCATGCGCGGCGACCACGCGGCGGCCCAGCAGGCCCGGATCGCGCAGAGCCTGGCGGTGCTGTGCGACGAGTGGCCGGGGCAGCAGTGGCAGAAGCCGCACGCCCTGGTGGACGTGGTCCGCGCGGGCGCCTCCCGGATCGTGTCGTACCAGCGCGTCAAGGTCGTCGGCGACCAGGACGTCGCGGCGGCGGCGACCGTCGTGGAACCGCTCGTCCACGTCGTCGCCGAGCTCCTCGCCAACGCCACCCAGTGCGCGCCGCCGACCACCCATGTCGAGGTCAGCGTCCGGCCCGTCACCCGGGGCGCCGTGATCGAGATCGACGACGCCGGCCTCGGCATGGACGAGTACGCGCTGGAACGGGCCCGGGAGATCGCCTCCGGCCGGCGGCTGCTGGGCTTCGCCGACCTGGGCGAGGTCCCGCAGACCGGGCTCGCCGTCGTCGGCCGGTACGCCGAGCGGCACGACCTGAAGATCGATCTGCTGCCGTCACCGTACGGCGGCGTCCGCGCTGTGGTCCTCGTGCCCGGCACCCTGCTGCGGACTCTGGAGCCGGCCGTGGTGCCCGCCGCCCGGCGGCACGGGGCCGGGACGGCCGTCGCGGATCCCGGCCAGGGGGCGGCCACGGCAGCGGCGGAGTCGGCGGAGGCG
>DOWQ01000774.1:0-217 GCA_003519485.1 Streptomyces sp.
CGTACGGGTGCTGAAGGAGCAGGGATTGACGGACCTCGCCGCGGCGGGGGACAGGGTGACGGGCGGGCTTCCGGCGACCGGCGGTGAGCCGGACGGGTCCCTGCAGGGCGGTGCGGCCGGTCCGCCGGCCGCTCGGCCTGGACCGGCTGCCTCGGCCGCGCCGTCGGAAGCGTCGGACACGCCCGAGCTGGCGGATGTGAACGCCGCGCTCGTACGG